>CALZHX010000379.1 GCA_945787435.1 uncultured Woeseiaceae bacterium | reverse complement strand
GCGGAGGGCGAGGAATTGGTCGATATCTCCGCGCAAGCCAGGGATGTTGAATTTCGGGTTAATGGCATGGTGTCGACCGAGCCGGATTTCGTTGGCACCGAACTTGCGCTGAGTGTCAAAGGGGCTGACCTGTCCGTGATTGCTGGCGCGCTGGACATACCGGATGTTCCCGGAATACCGTTCGACGTGAATGCCAGCGTATCCAGGGCCGAGAGCGGAATTGCGATCGACAGGGGCGTTGTGAATCTTGGTGATAATGTCATCAAGGTCGATGGCCTGGTCAGCAATGAGCTACTGGAGCGTGATACAGACCTGCGGTTCAGCGTCTCCGGGCCGGACCTTTCCCGGACGCTCACTATGGCCGGCGTCGAACTCGACGCGCTGCCGCCCGGCAGCTACGAGGTAGCCGGCCGCATCAGGCCCACCGCGGAACATTTCAGGCTGGACGACTTCAGCGCGCGACTGGGCGATACGAGAGCAAGGCTCGGCGGTCGGCTGGGCAACCCGCCTGACTTTCACGGCACCGACATCGATATCACGATTGAGGGTGACAGCCTGGCGAACCTCGTTCCCGACGTCAGTGACTATGAATTTCAGAATGTTCCGTTCAATGTCGCCAGCAACATTCGATTGACCCGCAACGAGTTGAAGCTCGGCGATCTTAAAGTCGACATCGGCGCGGGGAGACTCGGTGGTGATATTTCGATAGCGATGTCACCGATGTTGGCATCAGGCAGCATCGAGATCACGGCGAATGGCCCGGATGTGGCTAACTGGGTGCCAAGTTCAGCCCAGTACGTTCCGGCCGAAGCCCCGTTCGACCTGAGCGCCGGTGTGCAGTGGCAAGACGAACACGTCATTGTCGACCGGCTTGTTCTGAAAATCGCTGATGGTCAGCTGGCCGTTAACGGCGTTGTGGATGCAACTGATCTCGCCCGGACGGACATGAACATCGACGCCCAGGTTGCGAGCATGAGTAATCTCGGGAGACTCGCCGGCAGGGATCTTCCGGACGAGCCGCTGTCGCTCGCGGGACATCTCATCGGGTCTGCAGACGCAATCCGGCTGCAGGACCTGGTCGTTACAACCGGAAAAAGCGATCTTTCCGGCGGCGCGACTTACCGAATCCAGGGAGACATCCCGTCTGTTGAAATCGACCTGAGGTCACGTAACCTGAACCTGGCACCGCTCCTGCCGCCTCCGGAGGACGACGCCACGCCGGAACCGGCCCCGCCGGCAAAAGACTCGCGGGTCATTCCGGATACGCCGATACCGATGGACCTGCTGCAACAGCTGAACGCGCGGGTCGATATTTCCATTGGCGAGTTGGTCCTGCGCAAGGCTACTGTCAACGACGTCGTGCTGGCTGGCTCGCTGCAGAGTGGCGCGCTGCGTGTCGAGGAGTTTGGTCTCGCCGGTCAGCGCGGCGTGCTTTCCGGCACGCTTGAGCTTCTGCCGACTGCAGGCGAGCCCCGGATCAGCGCGGCGATCGATGGCGACCGGATGACGTTAGGCCTGACCCCCACTGCCCCGGATACCCTGCACCAGCTTCCCAATTACGATATCCAGCTGAGGCTGGCCGCAGACGGTGCGACGGTCAGGGACATGGCTGCCTCCCTTGACGGAACCTTACGGCTGACGGGCGGAAGCGGTCAATCCAAGGGCATGCCGGCCTGGTTCATGCGCGATTTAACGGCCGAAGTTCTGGACAGGGTCAACCCGTTCAGCAAGAAAGAGGGCTTCACCAGGGTTGAATGTTTCGCTGTCCTGCTGCGATCCGTGGCGGGCGAGATAGACGGGGTACCTGCGCTCGTGTTGCAGACAGACAAGCTGAATATCGTCGGCACAGCGTTCGTTGATCTCGGCACGGAAGCCCTCGATGTCAAAATCGAGACCGCGGCGCGCAAAGGCCTCGGCCTCGGCATCGCGGACTTCCTTACGCCATTTACTAAAGTCGGCGGCACCCTGGCAAGTCCACAATTGTCATTTGATACAAATGAAACGGCGAAAACCGCGGCGACCCTGGGGACGATGTGGATTGCGAAGAAGGTCAAGAACCGGTTCTTCTCACCCAAGGATCCTTGTGGAGCAGCTGTCTCGGAGGCGGACGAAGAGATGAAGAACGCCGGCAATGACTAACGAACGGCGGCGTTGAATACGCCGTCATTCTGTTGCATCAGACCAGTCGTTTCAGGGCGTCGACCAGCTGCGCTATATCATGCGGGGTCGTGAACACCTGCGGCGTAATGCGAACGCAGTAGCCGCTTGCCAGGCCCTTGCGGACAACGGTGAAAATGCCGAACTCCCGCTCCAGCCGCTGTTGCAAATCCGTCACTTCATTCGCGGTCCGCCTGCCAGCCAGCCTGAAAGACCCCATGCCGGTCCACGATTCTTCATCGAGACCGCCGAGGAGCTCGATGTGAGACATCGATTCGGCCTCACTGGTCCATAGCTGCCGCAGGTATCGCAGTCGGGCTTCCTTGTTCGCGCCACCGATCGCCTCGTGAAAGTCGAGCGCATGAGGAATCGCCAGGGTGGCGGCAAAATTCGAAGTGCCGACGTGCACGCGTGTCGACACGTCGGTGTCGTCAGGATCGCTTTCGCCGGGATAAGGCGCGACTTTGTGCAGGCTTCCCCGTTGCATATAGAGAGCACCGACGCCAACCGGAGTACCGATCCACTTGTGCAGGTTGAAGCCGGCCCAGTCGACCTGCAAAGACGGCACCTTGTAGTCGAGCAGCCCCCAGGACTGCGCGGTGTCGCAGATAACGTCGATGCCGCGCTTTTTCGCCTCTTCCGCAATACGCGCGACCGGAAGCACCAGGCCGTGCTGATTGCTCACGTGCATAAGCAGCATGAGTTTGAGGTCGGGATTCTCGTCGAAGGCATCGCGATACAACGCAAAGAGCTGCTCCTGGTCCACCCGTGATGGAATGACCATCTCAACTGGCCGCACACCCCGGGCACACTCTAGCCACCGCATCGCCGTCTTGATATTGGGGTAGTCGATATCGGCGTAGAGAACCGCGTCGCCGGCCGTCAGGCCCCGGTACTGTCGTATCAGGTTGTGAATCGATTCGGTCGCGTTGCGAGTCAGCACGATCTCGTCGTCGTGCACGCCAAGCGCGCGGGCCACTCGCCGCACGCTCTCCATTTCATCTGCTGCGTATTGTTTCCTCGCATAGAATGAATTCTGCGTATTCACCATGCGCGTAGCGTCGATGTAGGCATCCTGTACAGGATGAGCCATCTTGCCCCAATAGCCGTGTTCGAGGTTGACGATACCCTCGGTACGGTCGTAATGCGTGGCTACTTCGGACCAGAAATTCTCATCATGAGCAAGGGCTGAGGGATCCGCGCCGACGGGTGAGCTGGGAAGGCTGACCGGCCCGGCTCTGCCAGGCAGCGGCAATCCGACGGCCGCACCGGCTCCAATCGCGCCGAGAAATTTGCGCCTGCTAATACTGGTTCCCGGAGTTGCCACGATCGTGCCCCCAAAATTGACTGCCAGCAGATTATGCCGGATTTGTCAGTAGCAGACAGAAGAAAGGAACAAGTGGTCGACGCAGCTTGCTCGACCTGCAGGTTCCGTTTTAGATTCGGGCTGGATCCCTTTACGGGACTTTAATTGTAATTGTGAGTCTACTTGCAGGATGACGGCAGATAGACGTCGGCAATAACGCCACCGCTCGCACAATCCCAGCTCAACGAGCCCTGGTTACCAACCGCGGTGAGCGTGACAGTTTCACCACTGATAGCGGCGTTGGCCCTGTTTCCATAGCGCACCGAAATTACAGCACCAGTGACGGAAATATCGGTTACGTAGCTGCCCCTATAACTCGCCGCAGCTTCTAGTGATGCTGCGCTGTTGTCAGCCGGGAACGCACCAAAGTCGTTGTGGTATTCGACAACGCCACTTTTCACAGGAGACGTAAGGCTCAGTCCTTCGGAGATCTGCGCGCGAATCGAATAGCCCTGGTACGCCGGTAACGCGAGTGAAACGAGAATCCCTATGATCGCCATGACGATCATCAGCTCGATCAGAGTAAAACCTGCTTGAAATCGTTTCATGTCCTGTGCCTCGCGATCCTCGCCTGGACCGTTAACTGCATCACAGCGCAATGATCGATCAAGTTCACACGAACGTCGTTGAGCCAATTCACATTTATTTGGCGCCGATTGGACCCGGGCTTGTTGGCATGTTCACGCACTTCATCCATGCGTTGATCCATAGGGGTGTATTTGACTGGCCCGTCTGAGTGCAATTAGCTGCAATTCTGTGGACTGGTTCCGGATCGCATTATGTAATACCGGCTAGCCTGCGATTCAGGCAGCTTCTACTGTGCGGTTACGGCCGTCGTTCTTGGCTTGATAAAGTGCCTCGTCTGCCACCCGGATCAAGTCGGTTTCATCCTCGGCAGGTGTCGCAGGGAAACTGCCGAATCCCAGGCTAACCGTACAATTGATTGTCTGACCACGATCTTGCACCGCCATTTCCTCAATCGCATGGCGTATGCGCTCGCAGACCTCGGCTACACCTTCAATTGACGCGCCAGGCAATATGCACAGGAATTCTTCCCCACCGTAGCGAACCAGTACGTCACCTTCGCGCAGATGCAGTTTGGCCTCTTTGGCAACATTCGCGAGAACCCGGTCACCGATAAGGTGCCCGTGTGAGTCATTGACCAACTTGAAGTGATCAATATCGAACATGATAAGACCTAACGGTGAATCGCTTCGCTTTGCCCGCGTATATTCCTCGCGCAGACGTGTAAGTCCAAAGCGTCGGTTGTAACAATTCGTAAGCGGATCAAGTGCCGCGATACGTTGCAGATCACCGTGCTTCATAGCATTGGACAGAGCCATAACGAAGGTTCTGCCAAAGATCTGCGACAGCGAACGCGAATCTCTTTCGAAAGCCGTCGATTTGGCCAGTACAACAACGCCAGTCGCCTTTGACTGGACGATAAGAGGCATGAAAGCGACTTCCCGCGGCTGAAACTGGACCAATCCAGCGTTCACGGACAGGTCTTCGGGCAACTCCACATAAACAGGTTCTTGTGTTCGCAGCGCCAACCGTACCTGGTCATTCTCACATAAGCTTTCAGCCCCCACGATTCCGAAACTGGCTAGCACAGAGAGTTCTCCACCCACATCGGCCACGATGGCTCCTGCAGTGGCACTCGTCGCTGCGATAAAACCGCTGAGCGCGCCATTGCATAAGGGACCGAGTTCCAGCTGACTCGTCATGGTCTTGCTGAATTCGCCAACTCTCTCCTCAACCTGATGACTGTGTTGAAGAACGCGTATCAGGTGGTTGAACGCAGCAGCAGACTCACCGATAACATCGTCACTGTCGACCGGCAGCTGACAACTCTCTGGATCACAGTCCGTCCAATCGCCCGTGTAGGTTGCGCTTTCAACAACCGATTCGATCATTCGCATGCCGTCAACGAGCGCACGCAATCTCGGCATGACCACTACGCGCATCAAGCGGATATTGATGCCACCGACTACGATGCCCGCAAGTAGACATACGCCAAAGAAGAACGGAGTAAGAACAATCTCGCGAGGCACGCCAAAGCCAACCAGCATGGGCGGAAATACCGCGCCAATGATGACTCCGACGCCGATCATCCAGATCGAGAGATCGTCAAAGACACTGCGGGTTAATCGGACGGGCACGTGTTTGCCGTATCCACCGGTTTCTTTGGAATCTGATGCGAATTGCGGTTCCTGAGGTACGACCTCAAGATGAGCAGGGTTTGTTCCGGGACTCTTGTTTGCCAGGTCAGGCTCAGGCCGAATCATTAGCTAAGATCCTCATTCAGAAGCTCGACATCGCTCGAATCGTAAGATTGCACATAACGGGTACAGAAGCGTGGACCCAATCGACGTTTTTAACGAAAACAGCCTGTTTCGTGTCACGCATTCACTATTTCGTGGCCGGATCCGACCGCCGACTCCGTGATAGCATCGCTGCATTAATCGATCTGAGAAACCCGAATGCCTGAGATAATTCCACTAGGTTGGTTTCATACTGCGATGGGCATCATCGCCCTGATAAGCGGCGGTTTTACGCTCGCCAGGTTCAGGGAAATATCTCTGCAGACGCGATCGGGCCAGATCTACCTGGCGGCCACGTTGATTACAGCAGGCACCGCCCTGGCAATTTTTCAACACGGCGAGTTTGGCCCGGGCCACGCCCTGGCGGTGATGACGTTGTTGGCATTGTTCGTAGGAACCGTGGCTGCAACAACAAAACTCTTCGGAAAATTTTCTCGTTACATGCAGGCGATCAGTTACTCAGCGACACTGCTCTTCCATTGTATTCCCGCCATAACTGACGGCTTGATGCGCTTACCGGTTGGCGACCCGGTTCTGACGTCAATCGAAGATCCGATTCTGAAGATGTGTTACCTGGTTCTATTGGTCATTTTCCTGGTCGGGGTCGGTCTGCAGTTGCGCTGGATCCATCGACAGTCCGCATAGTGTCGCTGGTTGCAGCTATTCAGCCATTACCCTTTCCAGCACCTCCGTGTCGCGCCAGCGTCCGCCCTTCAGGCGCAGCGCATAGACCAGTGCGATGGCGAGAATCAGTGCGACGAAAGCGATCCACGACACCCTGGGACCGAACTCGAACACCCGGATGATGAAAAACTGAGCGACGAGCATCGCCCAGTGCAGGGACACTGACGCGACCATCAACCAGCGGGTGTCCCCCGCGCCTCGCAGAATGCCGCCAGACACGATTATGACCGCGCTGGCCATCACGTAGCTCGACAGGCCTATCATCATGAATGCAGACAGTTCCCGGATGGCGGAATAATCCCCGCTCGGCGGCGCAAAAACCTCGACGAGCGGATATCGAAAGGCACTGTATAGGGCCGCGAGCACCGCGGAATAGGCCAGGGCAATGGCGAATGCAGCGGTCATGACTTGATTCACGCGTGCCATGTCTCGCGCACCAACGAACCGGCCGATCATGCTGATGATACCGACGCTCAGCCCAATCATTGGAATGAACGAGAGAATGTCCCAATTAAATACAACCGCGGCCGCGGCGCCCTCGGTAATTCCATAGGACTGGAACATGAGCAAGAACAGATTGAATGCGGCCACGTTCAGAAACAGCTCCAGGCCGGATGGAAAACCGAGCCGCCAGAAGCGCCGCAGGATCTTTACGTCGAGCGAAAACGAGCGCAGCACAGCGAATTTTTCACGGTGCTCCTTCGCGAAGTAGAATGCGACAAAAAGTACGAATGCAAGGACCGTGGCGACGACGGTGGAGACCCCGGCACCGACAATCCCCAGTGCAGGAAAACCCAGTTTTCCGAACACCATTACGTAGCAAAGCGGTACATTGATAACCAGGCCGAACACGTCACAGATCATCACCACGTGGGTCCGACCGATGCCGGCAAAGTATGATGAGACACAGACCTTGGCCAGGGTGACAAGTACACCGGACATCAGGATCAAGTAGTAGGTACGTTCCAGTTCGACCTGCGCCGGCTCGTGCCCCATGCCCTCGAAAATTCCGGCGACCAGAAACGTAATCAGTGTCAGAAACGGCGCGCTCATCACCGTCATGATGATGCCCTGGGTGACGACTTTCGGGCATTTCTCCGCCTCCCCCGCACCCAGGTACTGTGCGACCAGCGCGTTCGCGTATGAAAACAGTCCAATGAAGAAACAAAACGAGAAGAATGACGCCACACCACCACCCAGCGCCGCCGCCATGTGGGCGGGATCAATTTGCGACATGAAGTAGCGGTCGGTAAAGATCATCACTGCGAAAGTGCCCTGTGATACCACCATGGGCAGGGCAAGCCGCAGCAACTCGACCATCGTCCGTTGATTGAAGTTACGGTGAAATAGCAGCATGAATCCTTACGACGCAAATACCAACGAAGGCGTGACAGGGACACTAACTGCGCTATTATTCAGAGTCCACCAACTTCAAGCGGGTTATCGCAATGGCTATCGAGTTCGAACTTAATGGCGAGAGTGTGAGTCTGGATGCGGATGCGGCCATGCCGCTATTGTGGGCAATTCGCGATGTGGCGGGTTTGACCGGTACCAAGTACGGCTGCGGAAAAGCGCTTTGCGGATCCTGTACGGTGCATGTGAACGGGCAGCCGATGCGGTCCTGCGTGGTTCCGGCATCGGTGGCCGAAGGCGCCACAGTTACGACGATCGAGGGCTTGACCGAGGACGGCAATCACCCGGTCCAGGTCGCGTGGCGGGAGCTGAACGTCGCTCAGTGCGGCTACTGTCAGTCCGGCCAGATAATGAGTGCGGTGGCGCTGCTGGAGCGCATCCCTGATCCCAGCGATGCGGATATCGACGAGGCGATGAGCGGCAACATCTGTCGCTGCGGAACCTATACGAGAATTCGTAAGGCGATTCACCGTGCTGCGGGAGACAAGTCATGAGCGAACTCCGGAAAATCAGCCGCAGGGAATTTATGAAGCGTACGGGCAAGGCCGGTGGGGGCCTCGTATTCGCTCTGACGTTTACCGCTGCCTGCCAGCCGGACGAAGCAACTGTAGGTCCGGCCGCGAAGGCAACAGCGTCGGTAGCACCAAACGTCTACGTCAATATTCGCAACGACGGTATCGTCGAGATCTATTGCCACCGTTCCGAGATGGGCCAGGGTATTCGCACCTCGTTGCCGCAGGTTATTGCGGACGAGCTGGAGGCCGACTGGGACAAGGTTGAAGTCATCCAGGCCATCGGTCACGAGAAATACGGCGACCAGAATACCGATGGTTCCACGAGCATTCGTAATCATTTCGACTTACTGAGAAACGCGGGCGCGACTGCGCGCGACATGATGGTCGCGGCTGCCGCAGCGACGTGGGCTGTTCCGGCAGACGAATGCGTGGCTCGTGAGCACGCGGTGCACCACGATGGCAGTGGCAGGTCGGCCGGTTATGGCGAACTCGTCGAAACGGCCGACGGCATGGCTCAGCCGGAAAGCGCTACGTTTAAGGCCCGAGAGGACTACCGCTACATCGGTAAGCCCATGGATACGATTGACGGGCTGGCTTTCACGACGGGTCGTGCCAAGTACGGCACTGACATCGTGTTGCCGAACATGCTGTATGCCTCAATTGAGCGCTGCCCGGCCGTCGGAGGCACGGTGGCATCGTTTGACGATGCGGCTGCACGAGCGGTCGCGGGTGTCGTGGACGTCATCAGGATGCCCGAGCCAACCTCGCCGCCGCTATTCAACATTAAGGGCGGCGTCGCCGTGCTGGCCAGCAATACCTGGTCCGCAACCGAAGGTCGCAACGCGCTTAGGATCCAGTGGGACCGCGGCGTAAATGCCGAGCACGAGAGTGTCGCGTACAGGGAAGACCTGGTTGCGTCGGCGTCTGCACCAGGCACCACGGTTCTCGCTCGCGGCGACGCTGATGCCGAAACGCATAGCCAGCTTGAGGCGGTTTACTACACGCCGTATCTCGCGCAGGCGCCGATGGAGCCGCCCGCTGCGTCGGCGATCGTTAACGACGATGGCAGCTGCGAAGTATGGGCAAGTACGCAGGACCCACAGACAGCGCGTGCCACTGTCGCCGCAACGCTGGGAATCGACAAAGAGCAGGTGACCATTAACGTCACGTTGCTCGGCGGCGGATTCGGTCGCAAATCGAAACCTGACTTCATCGCAGAAGCGGCCTGGCTTGCTCGTGAGACGGGTCGTCCGGTCATGGTTGCGTGGTCACGTGAAGACGATATCCGGCATGGCTATTTTCATTCCGTTGCCGCCCAGTATTATCGTGCGGGCATGGACGCAGATGGCGTCACGCAGAACTGGCTACAGCGCAGCAGTTTTCCATCGATCGCCTCGACCTTCGCGCCGGGCGTGACCGGCCCGAGCGGTTTCGAACTCGACCTCGGCCTGGTCGACGCGCCGTGGAATGTGCCCAATATGCGGATCGAAACCTGTGATGCGAAAGCGCATCTTCGTATTGGCTGGTTACGATCAGTGTGCAACGTGTTTCACGCCTTCGGTGCCTGTAGTTTCGTGGATGAACTGGCACACGCCAAAGGAATGGACCCGAAAGAGCATCTGCTCGAGATCATCGGGCCGGCGCGCAAGATCGACCCGGCGAATGACGATGCGAAGTACACGAACTACGGACATGACCTCGCCAAACATCCTGTCGATACAGGGCGCCTGAGTGCGGTCACTGAAAAAGTCGCCGACATGGCCGAATGGGGTCGTGAACTACCTGAAGGTCACGGGCTCGGTATCGCGGTACATCGCTCGTTCCTTTCCTACGTGGCCGCGGTCGCAGAGGTCAGCGTAGACGAGCGGGGCAAGCTGGTCGTGCATGAGCTGTGGCTCGCGATCGATGCAGGTACCGTCGTCAATCCGGATCGTGTTCACTCACAACTGGAAGGCGCCGGGATCTTTGGTATGAGCCTCGCTTTGCACGGGGAACTTACGACAAGAGACGGCGCTGTAGTCGAAGGCAACTTCGATTCCTATCCGATGGTTCGAATGAGCGAGGCGCCTGCCGCGATTCATACGCACATCATGGAGTCCGACGCACCTCCGGGCGGCGTCGGCGAGCCGGGTGTACCGCCTGTGGCACCTGCCATCGTCAATGCGTACTTCGCGGCGGCTGGCAAGCGGGTACGCGAGTTGCCGCTCAGGAATGCAGGCCTCACATAAGGCTTGAGATCGCGATTGCCCAAAAGAAGTGCCGCGACGAAAGATCGGGCACCATTTTGGTGCCGGAGCGGCGGCGATCTTATCGCGGAACATACGAGATCAGCTGTAAGAACAGCCGATTGTGCACATGATTAGCTGGTGCGCAAATTGGCATAGTTCATGCAGCGTTTCGGTATGCCTATGGGTAATCAAAAAACGTCCCTCCGAGGGCTGCGAACGTTTTGCGTTGCGGCCGGACATCAGAGTTTTCGCGATGCAGCTGAAAAGCTGTACAT
>CALZHX010000378.1 GCA_945787435.1 uncultured Woeseiaceae bacterium | reverse complement strand
TCGCTGTCAAACAGAGCTTCCAGCACAGTCACCGACTCCGCCGGGGAAACAGCGCCGGAGCTCAACGCGGCAACCTGGCCCTCGAGCATCGGATACAAGGTTTCGATATCAACGCCTTCCTGTTGCAGGTTCAGAAGGTTGTAAGCATGGTACAGCCCGTCCTCTCGTCGGTTGTTAGCAATGCTGTGATCGATCGCAGCAAGGGCATCTTCCAGCATAGCCATGATTGGGTCGAACGCCTGCGTCACCTTGCCCGAGAATGAGTTCTGCCGATATACGACTTCGCGATGTCGGCTCGCCGCCTGGCCGAGTTCTCGCAACGAATCATAGCGTTGCGACGCGCTGATCGAACCTTCGCCCAGCAGCGGTCGGGCTTTGTTCAGGGCGGTCGCGGTGGCAGCCAGCCACTCGTTCACCTCAATCGACAGTTCGATTTGCCCGGATTCGGTTGCAAGCAACTGCTGCAGAAATGAGACATAGCGACGCATGTAGTACAGCGTGACCATGGACAAACCCTGGCCAACCAGCGCGTTATTAGCGTCGTTCCATTCCGGGCGTTGCGTGTTTAACCAGATGCCGCCGTCGATTACCAGGTTACCCAGCTTGCTGAGCAGCGGCACAAGTAGTTTCTCGAGCAGATTGACCTGGTAGACCGCGCCATTCGCATCCAGCACCAACTTGCCATCGGCACCGATTTCGGCAACGCGGCGCTCGATCTCCTCAGCAAGGCCGCTCTCGAAATCCACCGTAGTCTTGGGGTTCTCGAGTAAAGCCTCAAACGGCCTGATCCGGTAGGGGACATTGGCATAGCTGAAGATCGGCTGACGCAGCAGGTCGCTGAGCTGTGTCGGATGAAACTGCCTGGACAATTCCAGTAGCTTCTGCAGGTAGATAATCTGGTGATCACCCCAATAGCCGATATAGCTCCACGGATCATCGGGTTCTTCCACTTCCCAATCGATAACCTCCTTGGTGATTCGGTAGGGGTTGTAGCCGTCTATCGTGGACGCGTTAACGAACTTGGCAATGATGTTCTCGACAAATTCCGGGTAGCTGAACGCCAGTGCTTCCCAGTTCTGGAAAATGTCCCGCCAGTTGCCTTCATAAGAGAGCAGGCGGTTGCCGTCATCGTCGTGCAGTTTGATCTCGAACTGATTCCAGGGGCGGCTTGGGTCGCCATGGCGGCGGCCGAACCTGATCGGCAGGTACTCGTGGCAAAGGCGTTCGAGTTGGGCGTCACCCTGCTGTTTTACGGTCGCCAGCAGCTCGCCGAATGTCAGTTTGTCCGGTAAGCCTCTGAGCAGATCGTGATTGCGCTGAAACACATCCCGATTGAATTGCTCGATGGTGCACGCGAAATCCCACGAGGACACATTGTACTGGTCGTCGAAAATGCCGCCCCGCAGGACATTGAACAGGACATTCGCGTAATGATGTACGGTGACGTTTTCCTCGGCGGTGGCCTGGTAACCGTCTGCGGTAGCCATAATGCGTGCCAACATGTCGGTACCCTGGTTGACGGACCGATCGATCGCCTCGGCCACCTCGGCCGGGTGACCAAGTTGGCGGCGCAACTCAACAACCTCGCTCTGACTTTGCTCGACGTTCGCGACTATCTGCCAATGCCGTGACGCTTGTGGCGCCAGCTCGACAGTCGTGCTAACGAGGTAGGCTCCGCGGATACCGCGCCTGTTGTCTTCCTGTTCCGGCTCCTGGCCGTGGCGAAAAACGTCGAGCTGCTGCGACGAAATCAGGACTCGCGGCGCGTCGAGGCCAAGGCAAAAGGCTGTATTCGCCTTTAGCGATTCGCAGGGCTGTGCGCGATCCGTTATTCCGGAGTAAAGCGTGAAAAAGGCGAGACCGGACTTACCATCCAACTCCGTCCATTTATAAGCGTCTACCAGGTTGCTGGTGTTCGTCTGTGCAAAGCGTGGCGCGCCAGCCGGCAGAATGTTCTGCAATCCGTCGACGAGATCGACGGTCAGGACGTTTTCGCCCTGGTTCTGAAGCTCACAGTGCCTTGCAAACCCGTTACTGTCACTCGTGAGCCTGTTTTAGCGGAACGCCAGCTGCAGATCATGATTGATTTCTTCGAAGCACAGCTTATTGCCCAATATGCTCTTGTAAAGGTGGCGGCTGACGGTGAAATGTCCGTCGTGTTCCCGGTTGAACGGGTGCCAGTCGTGCTGCTTCCCATTCGTATGGATGCGCAGCAAGGTCTTGCTCCCGGTATGCGGAGCGCTTTCATGGATCTTATCCACTGTAACGTAGGGAAACAGCGCAGTCTTGGGGGATACGCGGCCCGCGGTCAGCCCTCCGGTTGACGAGACGAACAGCCAGTGATCGACGTTTGAAATAACGCTAATAAAAAACGGCTCCATCTTGTCGACGTTGCGGATCGCGTAATAACGCTCGCCCGCGAAATCCATGAATTCGCCGGACACGGTGCTGCTTTCTGTGAAACCTCTATCCAAGGCCTGTTCCTTCTTATTAATTATTCGACCAGGACCAGCGAGCCGAACAGGCCGGCGTCGATCCAGCCACGATCCTTTGGCCCACTTGGCACCGATTCGGAGCCGATGAAATTCTCGCGCAGCTCACTACCGTCGTTGTCGCAATAGGCGAGCATCAGCCCCAGCACTTTATCCGCATGAAGCTCTACCGGGACATTGCTGTCCGACCCATCGACGTATGCGTCCGTGTGAACAATGATCGCGAGTTCCCAGATG
>CALZHX010000377.1 GCA_945787435.1 uncultured Woeseiaceae bacterium | reverse complement strand
CCTGAACGCCGCATAAAAGGTCATTTACTGCAGTTTTAATAGTGTAACTAATTGTTTCTAATTAGAATAATATGAGATTCATGTCTTGTGAGTCGGCTCACAGCTTGGCGAGCGATTCCAGACTAATCTATGGCTATTCCATCAAGGGATAAGAGCCATCAGCAACAAGAAAGCATTTACCGGCAATGACTGCGTCATTCTGTCGAAGGAAGCCTTCGACCCCGATGCTGTGTTTCACGATGACATCGTCGATGACGAGGTACTGCCGTATTTGAGTCTCGCTGTTGACGGTCTGACGGAGTCCAGGGACGGCAAAGCAGGAAAGCTTGAATTGCGGCCTGAAGATGTTGCTGCGAATCAGGAAGACACGCCCGACACGACCATGCCTGTCGCCGTACTCGACGCCGACCAGTTTGTTGAGGTTTACGGTTGGGAAACGTCGTGGTGGAAAAAAATCAAAGGCTACTTCGGGTTCTAGTAAACTCCCCGGATGATTCTCAAAGATAAGACCGTCATCATCACGGGCGGATCCGAAGGTGTCGGTGCCGCGGCCGCGCGGCAATTCGCCGATGCCGGTGCCAACCTGATGCTGGTCGCCCGCGACAAGAAGAAACTTGAGAAAATCGCCGAAGAGCTGCGCGACAAGGCGCGGGTTGAGATTTTCGCGATGGACGTGTCCGATGCAGATGCGTGTGTCGATGTATTCAAGAAGGCCGAATTTGAATTTGGACGCGTCGACATACTCGTCAACAATGCCGGATACCATGAACGAGGTGCCACCGAATCCGTGGATGCGTCGGATCTCGGCAAAATGATCGACGTGAACCTGAAAGCGCCAATCATGCTGAGCCGTATTGCATTGCCCTACTTGCGGGAGGCGGGTGGTGGCGCGATCATCAATATTGGGTCGTTGGCCGGCCGTACGCCGGTGCCGGGAAGCGCCACTTACGCAGCAAGCAAAGCCGGACTGCGATCATTCACGTATTCTATGTACGATGAGCTGCACGGTAGCGGTATCAAAATTGGCATTGTCTCTCCGGGACCCATCGACACGGGCTTCATCATGTCGGATATTGATGTCGTGTCGGATTTGACGTTCTCACAACCCATTAGTACCGCAGACGAGGTGGCCCAGGCCGTTCTTGATTTGTGCGGCAACAATCTCAGAGAAAAGTCCATGCCGCAGAGCAGCGGGATTCTAACGATGCTGACCTACTTGATGCCGTGGCTTGGGCGACTGGCTCGCCCGGCTCTCGAGCGCAAAGGCGCGCGCGTAAAGCGCAGGCTAAAAGCGCAGGCTAAGCAAGAGCAGTAAACGCATCACGCGTCATGTTCTCGCAGCCATCGGCCGTGACGCGCACGTTGTCCTCGATGCGGACACCACCAAACGGGCGTAACCAGTCAACGCCATCCCAGTTCACATGATTCTCAGCCTGCGTGCCGCGCAGGTTTTCCAGCAGCATGTCGATAACGTAGATACCCGGCTCGACAGTGAGCATCATGTTCGGTTCGAGTTCGCGGGTCAGACGCAGGAACGGGTGACCACTTGGCGGATCGATCGTAGAGCCGTTCTCGTTTTCCATGAAACCGCCCACGTCATGAACCTGAACACCGAGCAAGTGGCCCAGACCATGTGGGAAAAAGGCGGAGCTGACACCGGTGGCCAGCAAGGTATCCGGATCACCGTTGGCGATGCCAGCCTCGATGAGCACTGCGGCGAGAATGCGATGGGTTTCGACATGCAGATCGCGGTAGTCGGCGCCTGCGCGTATGCGGGAAACAATGTCGAGCTGTGCTGTATCCATGCGCTCAATGAGCTCGGCGAAACGGGCGTCCTTGTACGAGTAGGTGCGCGTGATATCCGACGCGTAACCATGTACCTGTCCCCCGGCATCAATCAGGAATGAGTGCATCTCACTGGGTGGTTCCCTGTCCATGTCGGTGTAGTGGAGCACTGCGCTGTGTGCATTCAGTGCCACGATATTCGAGTAGGGCAGTTCGTTATCGGCATGGCTCACCGCCTTGCAGTACGCGCGGTGTATTTCAAACTCTGAACGCCCGTCACGAAATGCGCCCTCGGCTGCATAGTGCCCGGCGGCACCGCGCCGCGATGCGAGCCGCATGCAGGCCAGTTCATACTCCGTTTTTACGCCGCGCGCATAATGCAGGATATTGACCGCCGATGTTGGATTAACGCGCTCGATGCCGAACGTATGGGACTCATCGTCAATTTCACCAATTAGAATGCATTTGTCGCGATCGTCGGGAAGATGTGCCGCAATGTCGTCGATCGTGTGTACGACGCGAACATCGAATTGACCTGTCCAGTAGCCATCCGGCTGCCCGGGCACCGGGTGCCAGTAGTCGTGTGGCAGGTAGTAGATGAGCCGTGGTGTCTCTCCCGGTGTATGCACGATGTAAGAGAGTGGCAGACCGGTCAACGGTGCCCAACTGACAAAATGCGCATTCGCTTTGAAGGGGTATAGCTGATCGTCGAGAAACACGGTCTTCGGGCAACCCGAAAAAATGACCGCGTGTGCCGCCCCCGAATTCTCCAGCGCATGATCGTGGCGTGCGCAGACAGCGGATACGTGCGCCGGATACAGGTGACCCAGTTCAGGATTCTTGTCGGAATAGTCGTTGCTCATGCGCTGCATAATACCTTGTTTAAATGACCGGGAAATCTAGGCATTATGGGCGCCCTTGCCCTGAAAGCTGTCAAAATCCATGAAATCCATAGTCTTTCTCGCAGCTCTTTCACTTCTCATGATCGGAGGCAACGTGGTGGCTGATTCAATGCCGGGATATGACCGCAACTCGGGCATGCCATTCGCGTCACGTTCAGAGGTCATCGCGCAACACGGCATGGCGGCAACGAGCCATCCGCTAACGACGCAGATCGCGCTCGATGTTCTCAAGGCGGGTGGCAATGCAATTGACGCGGCGATTGCGGCCAATGCCGCCCTCGGCCTTATGGAGCCTACCGGAAACGGCGTAGGTGGCGACCTGTTCGCCATCGTCTGGGACGCAGAGAATAAGGAACTGGTCGGTCTGAACGCGTCGGGGCGAGCGCCGGCACTGATGACGCTTGAGTATTTTCGCGAATTGGGTCTCAACGAGGTCCCCAAGTATGGTGCCCTGCCGGTGAGCGTACCCGGGGCGGTCGATGGCTGGTTCGAATTACATGGTCGTTTCGGCAGTGTGCCTGTCTCGCGGTTGCTTGAGCCAGCGATTCGCTATGCGCGGGAGGGCTTCCCGGTCACCGAGGAAATCGCGCGCCTGCTCGTCATAAACCAGGACCGGATCGGGCACTACCCCGGATTTGCCGAGACCTTCATGCCGGATGGACGCGTACCGGCCAAGGGCGAAATATTCAGGAATCCGCGCCTGGCTAACACGCTCGAGGCGATCGCCGAAGGTGGTCGCGATGCGTTCTACATGGGTGATATTGCGAGACGCATTGACGCCTACATGACAGAGCAGGGTGGGCTGCTGCGATACGACGATCTCGCCGCGCATACATCGGAGTGGGTGACGCCTGTCTCGACGAATTACCGTGGCTGGGACGTGTACGAGCTGCCACCGAACGGTCAAGGCATTGCAGCGCTGCAAATTCTGAACCTGCTCGAAGCCTACGACATTCGGTCGATGGGCTTCGGCAGTGCTGAGTACGTGCATACGCTGGTTGAGGCCAAGAAGCTCGCATTCGAAGACCGTGCGAAGTACTACGCTGATATGGATTTCGCCGATGTCCCGGTCGGAACACTGATCTCCAAGGAATACGCGGATGAGCGGCGCAAACTGATTTCACCCGACAAGGCAGCGTCTTCCATGCCTGCTGGTGATGCTCGTCTGGAAGACGGTGATACGATTTACATGACCGTTGCCGACGCGGCCGGCAACATGATTTCTCTCATTCAGAGCAACTACAACGGCATGGGTTCTGGAATGACGCCCGGCGATCTCGGCTTCGTGCTGCAGAACCGTGCCGACCTGTTCTCACTTGACGCCGGGCACGCCAATGTCCTCGAACCGGGCAAGCGTCCGTTTCATACGATCATCCCGGCGTTTGTGATGAAAGACGGCGAACCGCTCCTGAGCTTCGGCCTGATGGGCGGAGCGATGCAACCACAGGGTCATGCCCAGATCATCGTCAACCTGGTGGACTTCGGCATGAACCTGCAGGAAGCGGGCGACGCAGGAAGGATCAATCACAAGGGTTCGTCGCAGCCGACCGGCGAGGTGATGACGGACGGCGGCATCGTGCATCTCGAGAACGAGTTCAGCGACGCGACACGAAAGGCGCTCAAGGCGATGGGGCACAGGATCGGGCCCAGCAGCCACGAGTTTGGTGGTTATCAAGCCATCATGTGGGATGCTGAGGAAGGCGTGTACTATGGCGCCTCTGAAGTGCGCAAAGACGGGCAGGCGGCAGGTTACTAGCAAGCATGAGCAAGGACATCTATCTCACGGGCATCACGACAACCGGTACGCCGCATATCGGCAACTACGTTGGTGCGATTCGGCCTGGTATTTCGGCCAGTAAGGACCTTTCCACTCAGCATTTCTACTTTCTTGCCGACTATCATTCGCTTGCGAAAAATGAAGATCCCGACAAGATTGGGCAGTCGACCCTTGAAATCGCGGCGTCCTGGCTGGCGCTTGGCCTCGACACAGAGCATGCCTACTTCTATCGTCAGTCCGACATAGCGGAAATTCCGGAGCTGACCTGGGTTCTGCACGGCATGACGGCCAAGGGGCTCATGAATCGTGCGCATTCCTACAAAGCGTCTGTGCAATCCAACGTCGAGAGCGGTAATAACGATCCTGACAAGGGCATCACAATGGCGCTCTACAGCTATCCAATCCTGATGGCGGCCGATATCCTGATGTTCAAGTCGACCAAAGTCCCGGTGGGCCAGGATCAGAAGCAGCACGTCGAGATGGCGCGCGACATCGCACAACGATTCAATCATCACTACGGCGAGACCTTCGTGCTGCCCGAGGCGGTAATCGGTGAGGACACGGCAGTTCTCAAAGGGCTCGACGGGCGCAAGATGTCCAAGAGCTACAACAACACAATTCCACTGTTCGCCGAAGAGAAGCGCCTGCGCAAGCTGATTATGAAAATCAAGACGAACAGCCTTGAGCCGGGCGAACCGAAAGACACTGCAGACAGCACGCTGTTCGACATTTACAGGGCTTTCGCAACACCGCAGGAAACCGCTGATATCGCACAGCGCTTTGCCGATGGCATTGCCTGGGGAGAAATGAAGCAACTTTTGTTCGAGTACATCAATGAACATATCAAGCCAGCGCGCGACGAATACGACCGCCTGATCGCGGATCCGGCGATCGTGGAAGCGGAACTCAGGAAAGGCGCGACGCGGGCGCGGGAAATTTCTGTTCCGTACCTGACGCAGATTCGCGACGCAATCGGCATACGTAAGCTCGGCTGATTGCGACGGAGGTATGCGCATGAGCGTGTCGAGAAAAGATCATTGGGAGCACGTTTACCAGACGCAAAGTCCGACAAATGTATCGTGGTATCAGCCGGTGCCCGAGCAGTCCATGGCACTCATTCGGTCGACCGGTGTCCCTGCGGACGCGCCGATCATCGACATCGGCGCTGGCACGGCAACACTTGTCGATATCCTGCTCAACTCGGACTTTAGCGATATCAGCGTACTCGACATTGCCGCGGCGGCACTGACGGAGTCATCCAGGCGGCTGGGTGATGCCGGTGCCAGTGTGCGCTGGATAGAGTCGGACGTGCTCGAGTTTGAACCCATGCGGCGCTACTACGTCTGGCACGACAGAGCAGCCTTCCATTTCCTTACTGATACCACGAGTGTTGGCAAGTACCTGGATGTGCTGCGTACGGCACTGGTCCCGAAAGGTCACTTTGTGTTGGCGACGTTCGGACCCGAAGGCCCCAATCGCTGCAGTGGTTTTGATGTGCAGCGCTATTCCATTGAGCAGTTGACGATTCTCCTCGAAGCGGATTTCGACCTGACGTCTTTCAAACTCGAAGATCACTCGACGCCGACGGGGAACGTGCAGCAATTTCTTTACAGCGCCTGGCGGTCCAGAGTCTGATGGTATCGGCACTCGACGCACTGAACCGGCTGCGCAACGGCAATCGACGCTTTGCGGCCAATCAACTGTCACATGGCGAGGACGCCGAATCACTCCGGGAGGAATTAACCCACGGGCAAGAGCCGTTTGCCATCATTCTCGGCTGTTCCGACTCGAGGGTCCCGGCCGAGATCATATTCGACCAGGGACTGGGTGACCTGTTTGTGATTCGTGTGGCGGGCAACATCGTTGCACCCTCACAAATCGGCAGTGTTGAATTTGCGGCGACAAAGTTCGGCACAAGACTCGTTGTGGTTCTCGGTCACTCGCGATGTGGCGCAATAGAGGAAACGGTTAACCAGCTGCAATCTCCAGGAGAAGAGAATTCCAGGAACATCGGTGCGATTGTGGATTTCGTGCGCCCATCGGTAACAGCAGTAATGGACTCATCGCTGAACCGCGACGAGCTCATCGCCAGGGCCGTACGCGAGAACGTACGCGCATCGGCTGAGCAAATGCGGCACGGTTCAGAAATTATTGAAACGCTTGAGCGCGACGACGGACTCGTTATTGTCGGCGCAGAATATTCACTCGAATCGGGACTCGTCGAGTTCTTCGACGGCGTACCACAATGAAACTGGCTGAACCTGCCGATACCGGGCGTCTTAGTCTGCGCAGCCTGACGCTCGGCGATTGCGAACTGATGCTGGCCGTCTGGAACGATCCGGCGTTCGTGCGTTTCGTCGGAGATCGTGGCATTCGCACGACCGAACAAGCCAGGGATGCGATGCAAAAAGGTGCGCTGCACCTGTACGAAGAGTTCGGCTATGGCCCCTACCGTGTGTCACTTCGGGATTGCGACACAGCCATTGGCATCTGCGGGCTGTTCAGGCGCGATGGTCTCGACGAACCCGACATTGGCTATGCCACACTGCCCGAGTACTGCGGCCGTGGTTACGCTCATGAAGCATGCCGCGCCGTGGTCGACCATGCGAGAACGGGGCTTGCTATCGATCGCCTCATCGCGATCATTTCCCCGAACAATGACGCCTCAATTGGCCTGATCAGGAAATTGGGCTTCGAGTTTGAGAGAATGCACACGATGCCGGGGGATGATGATGAGGTCTGTATCTACGGCAAGTCATTGATTAATTAGGAAAAGATGCGAATGGGTTTCTTCAGCAACGACGGTGCCAGGACCGGGCTCTTTTTTGGCGCGACCTCGGGCGTAATCACGACAATCGGCCTCATAACCGGGCTCAATGCCGGTACCGGCTCGGTGGTAGCCGTCCTCGGCGGCATATTCGTCATCGCCGTGGCAGACGCCATGTCGGACGCACTGGGTATTCATCTCGCCGAGGAAGCTGATCCGAATGCGACAGCCGCGCATATCTGGTCGGCGACGATCTCGACGTTTCTGAACAAGTTCCTCTTCGCGCTGAGTTTCGCGGTCCCGCTGCTGTTGCTGCCGCTCGACCAGGCCGTGCTGGCATCCTTGCTTTGGGGCATGATCGTGATCATCGTATTGAGTTACTTTCTCGCGAAGGCTCAAAAGGCATCGCCGATCATGATTATTGGTGAGCACCTCGGAATCGCGGTACTCGTAGTCGTACTTTCGCACCTGATCGGCGTCTGGGTCAGCAAGACCTTTACCTGATCGGGTTCACCAGGAGACACTTGTGGCGGCCAAACGATTCAAGTCCAAAGTCGACCGCTGGATCTTTGTTCTCCTTATTGTTGTCATCATCGTGCAGATTGTCGCCGTGGGTTCGGCTGCGCTTCAGGCGCGTGATCCAATAGTTACAACTGGCCTCATATTCCTGATGATCGCTGTTGTCGGTTTGATGGTATGGCTCCTGCTTGGCACGCACTACACGGTCGACCGCGGTGTCATAAAAATCGTTTCAGGACCGTTTCGCTGGAAAGTGCCCATCGATCAAATTACATCGGTTACAGCGTCGAAAAGTCCGCTCTCTTCGCCGGCACTGTCTCTGGATCGAATTTATATTCGTTACGGTAAGTGGCGGCGCATCATGGTGTCGCCGGCCGACAAGGCCGGATTCCTGAAGGCAATTGGACATGAACTCAGCTAATCGCGAACTTGGAGTCGTACTTATCGATGCGGAACGGCTAACAAGAGGGTGAAAGGTACCGTGGGAGGGGAAAGTGAGAGAAGAGGGCAAGATCGACTATATTGAAATTCCGGTGACGGATCTCGTGAAAACCCGTGAGTTTTTCAGCGCTTTGTACGGCTGGGAGTTTCAGGAGTGGGGCCCGGACTATTTCAGTTTCAGCGATGGCCGTACCGATGGCGG
>CALZHX010000376.1 GCA_945787435.1 uncultured Woeseiaceae bacterium | reverse complement strand
CGCTGCAAACTCGAAGTGAATTTCCTCGCCCGGCCCGACAAGAGCGATAGCGTCGTCCGCAGCTTTGACCAATTCCGTCATATTGCCCAGCTGCGTGTAAAAGCCCGTTGCATACTCGGTATCCCAGAACGGCACACGCTGATCATAGTCGTAGTGCGGCCGCCTTTGCCCGTACGTTGAGCGTTTGGCAAAACCAGTCTTGGCAACCCGCGCGAGCCGTGGCTCCAGGACCGCGTGCCGCATTTCATCAGGCGCGGCCTCGGCGTACACGATTCGGATGCGGTCCCAGTACAACTCGCGATTCCAGCTAAGACGAAGTGCGTTGGCGCCCTGTGGCAGCTCGTGCAATGGCAGGCTCATCTGGCGGGGCATACCTGCAGGATAGCCAAACTCAGGATAGACCAAATGCCATTCACCATCGCCGTCGCGAGCTTCCAGTGTTGCAGAGCGATACTGCAACCCCGCTTGCCAGGCCGAAAACGCGGTCTGCGAATACGGATATTCGACCCAGGCATCGGCGAGCAGTACCGGGAAAGCGGCCGCCTGATCGTTCGGTCGTTGGATGGGTTGGTCAAACTCAAGCGTCACGGACTCTGTGTTCTTGAGCAGGCCGAGAAACCGGCGGTCAATGTCTCCCGGCGGCATCGCGCGTTCATCGCGATCGGCGATCAAGGTCAGCACATCGTTGCCGCTGCGATCGATTGCAGCGGTGGGGCTGATCGATGCTTTGTAGAACAGCGTCTGACCTGTTACCGCAGGTGCGCCTGTTGCCATGCGTTCATCGACCAGCATGCCCCATTCGGGCGGCAGGTCGTAACTCTCGAGTTGCACCGCATCGACGTAAGCGCTCTCCTGCATCGGTTCAGTTAACTTGAAAATCAAGCGATTATCATCGTCGACCAGTGTGTTTGGCGGAAGCGCAAGTCGCTCCCAGGGTCGTGGAGTTCCAACGACGCCAGGCTCGACAAAGCCACCGAGACCGCCAACACCGAGGAGATCTGTAACAAACGTAAAGCGCTCTCCGTCCCAGGCGAACAACACCGGGCAACTCGATAACTGTCGCTCCGTTTCGGCGATACGTTGGTTCGATCCGCTTTCGATATCGAGTTCAGTCTGATACACGCCGTCGGACCAATGCAGGGCCACGAAGTCTGCACGCGATTTGCCTCGCAGGCCGATCGCCAATGGCTGCAGGCTGTGGCCGCGCAGAGAAGAATGTTTGTAGGTGTCGGTCAGGCTCCAGTGTGTGCCGTTGCGCAGACTCACCTGCGTGCCGATACCCGATGCGTTGGAGCGCATCGTATCTGCATCATCGTGCATGCCGGACAAGGTCATCGTGACAAAGTCGAAACGTCCTGGTCCAGGGCGCCACTCCACAACACGGGTCTGCTCGGATGATGTCTCGGCAGCGACCAGGGAGCTGCCCCTCGACGCTGATCGCAAAACCGGAATCGGCATGCCGCCCTGAAAGTGCTCTAGTGCCAGTCGTTTGCCTTGCAAGTCTGCCGAAACGGCAAAGATCTCGAAAGCTCCACGGCCCAGTATCGCAAGCTCCATATTCGCATCACCGGAAAGATCCAGCGTCGCCAGATCGACGGGCATCTCGCCGGCCAGCTGTGACTCAAAAAGCACGTGCGCCGCCCACTGACCGTCGTCGCCGGCCCGCCAGGCTTTGACCTGTCCGTCATTATCTATGCCGACAATTTCATTGCGCCCGTCGGTATCCAGGTCCACCACGGTAGCTGCGCGTAGCGCGGTGTTGGAGAACTCATCAAGCCCGACCGCGGCTGTGTAGTTCCACAGGCGGTCATTGATCAATATGGCATGTGGTGGTGCGTCATGGATGAACAGCAGGTCGACATCGCGATCGCCATCGATATCGGCCGTAATCAGCCGATGCGTGTTACGTGGTTCCGCAGCTGCGCCGAGCTGATCTGCCAGTGAGCGAAAACTGCCATCACGATTGTTATTGAGCAAGTTGTCGGCAGCCATACGGTTGCCGATCAGAATATCAAGATCGCCATCGTGATCAGCATCCACCAATGCAGCATCAGCACAGTCGTTGTCACCGTCGCCCACGTTGGCATCGGACCCTGCCTGCTGCCAGTTGTTCGCCGCGACTTGCAGCCAGAGCTGATTCGAACCGGAGCGGCACAGGTAGGCGTCGACCAGCCCGTCATTATCGATATCGCCCCAGGCCACGGCATTAATGCCACTTACGGCAGACCAGGGCTGCTGAATGTGATCGACAAATCGCGTATCGGGAGCTGCGGCGAGCAGCCGGTTGCCAGTATCACCGGCGAGGAAAACTTCCTGTTGACCATTGTTGTCGAGGTCGACAGATGTCAAGTGGGCATGTGCAACAACGGCGCCGAGACTGCCAACAATCTGCGCTTCCTGGAACAGTGCGCCTGCGGGTCGCACGGGAGTCTCATCGACATGTGCTTCACCGCCGGCCGTCATTACGAGTGACTTCGGCCCCATGCGCGTGTATTTAAATTCTGCCAGTCGCGCACGCGGGTTGTCAGCAAGTCGCTCGAACAACGCGAACTGCTCATCGGCTGCGTCGTCGCGCCCAAGTTGTTGCAGGACCTGCGCTGCACTGTAATACGCGCTACGAAGGTAAGGATCCTGCTCGATGGTCTGCTGGAAAGCTGCAAGCGCAGACTCCTTGTCGCCCAGCCGCAATAGACACTGGCCCAGGTAGTAGTGCGCGTAGGCATCTGTAGCGTCGACGCCAAGCACGTTCGAAAAGCGGTCCGCAGCGGCCTCGATCTCGCCCAGGTACAAATGCAGCAGGCCAGCAACATAATTAGCGCGAACGTCGTCAGTTTTCGCATCAAGCACGATAGCAAGCTGTTGCAATGCGAGCTCGCTGTCACCCGATTCCTGGCGATTCATCGTTGCAATAGCCAGGTTGATTCGTGCGTCGTGCCAATCATCGTTGCGTTCGACGAGATCGGCGAATACTTCAAGTGCGCCCGCATAGTCGAAGTAACCCATCAGAGCGACACCACGATTGTTAAGCACAATATCGTCATTGCTGGGTTGTTCCGGCGCGGCCTGCCGCGTGCATGCGGCCAGTGTCACCGTGAGCAACAAGACAAATAGCAGTGCGACTGATTTATTGCGAGTCATCGAGTCGACGCTTTGCAATCGCTATACGCTCTTTGAGCGAGTCGATGCCAATTTCCGCAGAGCCGGCTGGCGCCAGGTGCTGCTGATCGAGGTAACTATGTATTTCACTGCGCACATGGGCACGTAAGTCATGACCAACGCGACGTTCGCGCTCGGCGCGTAGTTGCGTGACGTTGATCGGGGCTACGACAACTTTCTCACCGGCACCGGGGTCGGCCTGCGCGAGGATTCGGCCGTCATAATCCACAACCATGCTGCCGCCGGGCCAGCTGAATGGCGGATAGTGTTTGAGCGTCGCACCCTGGTTAGCCGCGACGACATACACCATGTTCTCGAGCGCGCGCGTTCGATTGACAAGGGTCCACCAGGCGACCGGTTCTGCTGTGCCCCATGGATCCATATAAGCGGAAATGCGCACAATGATCTCGGCGCCGTTAAATGCTATTTGCCGAATCGTTTCCGGGAACAGCCAGTCGTAACAGGTTGCCACACCAATTTTTCCCAGTTCGGTATCGACGACAGGAAAAGGATTCTCGCTATAGCCGGGCAAGTCATGTGGCGAGGTGTGAACTTCCCAGGGGATCCACGTGTTGACCTTGCGGTACTTGGACAATATTCCGTTCGGACCGATCAGTACTGTTGTATTAAAGAGTGCGCCCGGGTACTTGTCGTCAATTTCAAGGAAAGAACCGGTTTGTATATAGCAGCCGTATTGCTTCGCGAGCTTCTCGTATGTGTCCGTGTGTTCATTGGGGACCGGCAACGCGAGGTGGCGTCGTAGTTCGTCAACGGTCTGATGAATAGGCACGGCGTGCGCGAACTCAGGGAACGTCAACAAGCGCACGTCGAAAAACGGTTCGTAGCCAGTAATTGTCTGCTCAATGATTTGCGACATTCTACGCACACGGCCGCCGATCTCGGAACGCCTGACCGGGCAGGGGAAATCGGTTTGGCATGCGGCAGCATAGAATAAGTCAGTCAAAGATAATCCCCGGATTTTCTTGTCTATTCGGTTGCGGGCCTATTGTAACCGGGGACGGTCGCGGTTACCTCACGGTTGGAGAACTGCTGCGAGCGGCGATATAGTCGCACACCTATGCTGCAAACATTCGAAAATCGCGGTGAGTTGACGGCTGCCGCGCGACGTCTCCCTGTACTCAGGGAGGAGATGAAACGGCTCGATATCGATGGCCTGTTAGTGCCGCACGATGACGAGTACCTCAACGAATACACACCTGCGCAATTCGAGCGCCTGTTGTGGGCCACCGGCTTTTCAGGATCTGCCGGCGCTCTTCTTCTGACACTGGACTCGGCGGTCTTGTTCATCGATGGGCGCTACACCGAACAGGCGCGGATCGAGACGCCTGCAGAACACTTCGAGTACGAAGACCTGCGCGTACTACCACCCTGGCAGTGGCTCAGGGACAACCCGGGCCGTGTCAGCAGACTGGGGTACTGGAGCAAACTGCATTCGCAGGACGAAATCGATCACATCGAATCGACAGATCACCTCGCACCGCTGGAACTGGTGCCGCTCGACAAGCATCCGATCGACGACTTGTGGAACGACCGCCCGAACGGCAAATCGAAGGCGCCATTTCCACACGCCATCGAATACTCCGGTGAAGACTCCTCAATAAAACGCGAACGCATCGGCGAGGAGCTGAGGCGTGCTGGTGCCGATGCGATTGTTTTCTCGAACCCGAATGCAACGGCATGGTTACTGAATATTCGCGGCGACGATGTACCGCACACACCGGTCGCACTCTGTAGAGCCGTTCTGCATGCCGACGGAAAAGCAGCCGCGTTCTTTGCGGGCCACGAAATTTCAGAAGACCTGAAGTTGCATCTCGGCTCCGATGTTGAGATCTCCGACGAGGAATATTTCGGCGACTACTTGCGCATGCTGGGTGCAGAAGAGAAGACCGTGCTCGTCAATAAAATGCTGTGCCCCGGTTTTGTCCACCAGGCGTTGAAAGAATCCGGTGCAACTATCCGCGAAGGAGACGATCCCTTGATTCTGTTCCGCGGGATCAAGAATGAGGTTGAAATCGAAGGGTCTCGAAAAGCCCACGTTCGCGATGGCGTGGCGATGGTCAAATTCCTGCACTGGCTCGAAAATAACTGGATGAATGACATTTCAGAGATCGACGCTGTGCAGAGACTCGAAGCGTTTCGTGCCGAAGACGAAGCGCTGCATGACATCAGCTTCGACACGATCTCGGGCTCGGGACCGAATGGTGCGATCATTCACTATCGTGTGTCTGAAACATCAAATCGCAGACTCGCAGATGGCGATCTGTTTCTCGTCGATTCAGGCGGGCAGTATCTCGAGGGCACAACCGACATCACGCGAACGATAGCGCTTGGTGAACAGGACGCGGAACGTAAGGATCGCTTCACGCGGGTGCTGCAGGGACACATCGCGCTCGCGGCCGTGAAGTTTCCCGCGGACACAAGTGGCTACCAGCTGGATATTCTTGCGCGGCAGCCGCTATGGAATGCCGGCCTCGATTATGCGCATGGCACCGGCCATGGCGTAGGCACGTTCCTCGGTGTGCACGAAGGTCCGCAGAGCGTTGCCAAGAAGGCGCCGTGGGTGCCCTTACAGCCAGGGATGATCCTGTCGAACGAGCCGGGCTACTACGTCGAAGGGGAGTACGGCATTCGCATAGAGAACCTAGTTGTTGTACGTGACTCTGTCATGCCGGGCATGCTCCAGTTGGAGACCGTGACACTCGCGCCGATCGACAGGTCATTGATCGAACCGTCGTTGATGAGCGAGGCCGAGCTCGCCTGGCTCAATGACTACCACGACAGGGTGTGGGAAACGCTGTCGCCGCTGCTATCAGAGACTGACGCCATGTGGCTCCGCGAGGCGACAGCTCCCCTGGCCTGAGACTCTGTCAGTCGCTACTCAACGGTCGTGTCATAGCGCACACCATCCGGAACCGGCACAGGCTGGTGTACCGTTACGCCGTGATCTCCTTCAGTTTGCCGTGACGCATCGACGGCGACGAACGAGGTGTAGTCAGACATGAGCTGGTACTCGAGCGCGGTGCTCTTGATCGCGTTCCCCAGTTCATCATAAGGGTCTGCTTCCCAGGCCTGGCGGTCCGTGAGATCGGCGATGCGCAGACGCGCCCAGATTCTCGACACCTGTGCCTTCGACTCGTCTGTATTGGATGCGGGGATGATGAGATCGAGCCTTTCGCTTCCGCGTGCTCCTGCGACCGCAACGCCGTCAGGTGAGCCGGTGTACTT
>CALZHX010000375.1 GCA_945787435.1 uncultured Woeseiaceae bacterium | reverse complement strand
CTAGCTGGAATATTCTATTCATCAGCTTCCCTTCACCTGATCAGTCGCTGTATAAGGGGCCAGTGTACAAGTAAACGCCATTTCGTTAATGGGAGACTTCATGTTCGACTCCGGACACTACGCTGCGCCAGCAATCCTGATCCTGACAATTGTCATCAGCCTGCTCGGCATGTACCAAATTCCGGACATCATCAACAAGTTTCTGTTCCGGCCGTATTACTTCCTGCGTAATAAGCAGTACGACACGATGATCATGAGCGGTTTTATCCACGCCGACACCACGCATCTGCTCTTCAACATGATCACATTTTTCTTCTTTGCCTTTCCGCTGGAGGAATTTCTCGGCACAGGGAAGTTCGTGGCCCTGTATTTCGTGGGGCTCGTCGTCAGCCATACCTGCACCTGGCACAAGGAACGCAACAACCCGCAGTATGCGTCGCTGGGAGCTTCTGGTGCGATCTCGGCTGTATTGTTCGCTTACATCGTCTATTTCCCGTCAACAATGTTGCTGGTCTTCTTCATACCAATGCCGGCCATGGTGTTCGCCTTTCTTTACGTTGGTTATTCGTGGTGGGCATCGAAGAACGCCAGCGACCGCATCAATCATGATGCGCATCTTTGCGGCGCCCTGAGCGGTCTGGGCTTCGTCGCAGTGACAGATCCCAGTGCGTTTTCCCGCCTCGTGTCGATGTTGATCTGAGACTAGTCCACAAGATTCAGCGAATCGACCATAATCCGGCCGTTCGGCGACAGGACGTACTTCTCAAACTGAAAACCTATATAGAAACTCCCTGTTTCTTCCGGGTTTTCTGTGACCTTGATCTCGTCAGGACTGACCCTGCGCCTCGTATGATCACTTAACAGCTTGGCGATACTCGGTTTTTCAGCGGCATATACGATATCCATGTCAGTCTCCTCATGGCATTCCTTTGTCAATCGCAGCCAGAGTAGTCCCAGGACGCTTAACGACGACTGAAATTTTTGTGAATGGACCCTGAACCGATCTATGCGACTAAATAACACCCTCATCGCAACGAGTTTTCTGTGGCTGCTGGTGTCGTTCTGGAATCGAAACGACCTGCCCGGCAACATCGACTATGTGAGCGAGATCGCGAACGAGCCCGAACAAACGACCACATGGGAGAAACCGTTTTACGCGACCGTCAATGATGTCGAGTACCTGATCGAACCCGAGTACGCCTACGACCTCACAGGCATGATCGTTTCCTACAGGCAACACGAAGGTAATAGCCGCATGCACCTGCAGGCGAATGACCACCTGAATGTCGCGGACGTCTGTGTCGTATGGGGTGACAACACAAGTAGCCATTTGCAGAAACTCGACTTCTGGAACGGGATCTTCACGTGCAATGTCTTTACACGAGACATGCAGGCGTGGGAGTCGTTCGACATGGATCAGCTGTCAAATAATCACCTGATATCAGACGATGAATTTATTCGCCGCCAGGTACGAAAAGTCCAGATCGGTGACCAGATTCGCGTACGCGGTTACCTGGCTTCGTATTCCAATCCCGACGGTGGCAAACGTGGGACGAGCACGACACGAACAGATACCGGTGATGGTGCCTGCGAAACCGTGTTTCTGGAGTCCTTCAGAATCGTACAGCCTGCAACGAGTTACTGGCGCATTTCTATGTGGGTATCGTTGTCGCTGCTACTGATTGGCCTGTTTGTACATTTCAAGCGTCCCTACAAGCCCTACTAAAAAGGGCAGCCGAAGCTGCCCTTGCCCGCAAACATTTTCGGACGTATTACTCTTCGTCTTCCTCTGTAGCATGGTAGTGGCCGATATCCGACTCTGATTCGTCTATCAGACTCTGGTATTCCGCCCACAATGCACCGGCCGCTTCTTCGCCGCCTTCCTGTTCAACCAGCGCTGCCCACCATTTGATATTGTCTTCAGTGCGATACCATTCAAGGTCGGCAAGGCCACCTTCCAGGCTCCATACAGCGAGCGAGTCCCACTCACCAGATTGAAGGTGAATGACCCCGAGTGGGCCTGATGTACCGGCCGCCTCGGTGGCTTTCATGAAATGCTCAGCGATGATTTCCATTGCGCGCTCACGCTTGCCAGGTTTGTATTTGATATGCACGACGCGCACGTACTTCGCATCGTCACCCTGCGTCATCGGACCTTCGTCTTCGTCCTGCGCAGATGCCGGAACCGCGAACATTGTGAGTGCTGCAGTAACAGCAAGAACCTTACCCCATTTGCTTATTTGCATCGTATAACCCCTTGATTCGTTATTATTTGTTGTGCGGGCGCCCATAGCATAGACAGTTGTCGCTGAAATACAAATCAGGAGGTGTGCGGGAAGGTCGGCGCTCGCATGCGTCGGGAGTCGAGTGAAATGGGTGTGGACTTGTGCGTTGGGGTCTTTGAGGGGCGGCCCACGAAGAAGCCCTGCGCAAGATCCACGCCGAGTTCTTCAAGTAACGCCAGGCTTTCGGCGTCCTGGACGTACTCGGCAATCGTCTCCATGCCTGCCTCAGCACCGATCTCGGCGATCAATTTGATCATCTTCTGGTCGACCGGATTGTTTACCAAGTCCTCAACAAAAGTGCCATCGATTTTGATGTAATCGAATTGTAGTTTCTGCAAGTAACTGAACGAACTGTATCCCGTTCCGAAATCATCAAGCGCAAGCCGGCAACCCATGTCCCGCAATGCAGCAATCTGTCGCTCTACGTGCACAGGATGGCGAATGGCGAGACTTTCAGTGATCTCAAAAATAATATCTTTGGGCTCTACATTGTGCCTTTCAAAACACGCTTCGATGTGAGCAACAAGATCATCATTTTCGAACGCATTGGCTGAGAGGTTAATCGAGAAACGCAGGTTTCGCGCAGGAACTGAGAACTCGGAGTGTGCTTTGGCCGCATTCTCGATCATCCAGAAATCAATTTCCGTCATCAGGCCAAAGCGCATGGCGGACGGCAAAAACGCGTCGGGCGATACCACATTATTGTCGTCGCCGCGAAGACGTATCAGCACTTCGTGGTGAGTTGTCTCGCCGGTATGAATTCGATTGATAGGCTGGAAGCGGAGTTCAAACTCATCGTTGTCCACTGCCTTGCGCAGGCGGTTCATCCAGCCAACGTCTGCCGTGTCCTTTTCCTTGCCATCGGCCGCGTATTCAAACAGTGACAAGCGGTTTCGACCGGCCGACTTCGACTCGCGGCAGGCGATATCTGCCTGGTTAATGACCTCGTCATAGTGAAGATTGTCACCGGTAATCATCGCCATGCCGATGCTGCAATGAACATGGAAAACTCGTTCGTCCTCGATGTGTGCCATGCGGCGCATGTTCGAGAGAATCGTTTCCGCCGACGACGTCGCACCGTGGACATCGGTGTGGCGTACGAGTATGGCGAACTCGTCGCCGCCAAAGCGAGCGACAACATCGTCCCGGCGCACGCTGCGGTCCAACTCGTCGGCCACTTTCCGGATCAGGCGATCACCTGCCGGATGACCACAGGCATCGTTGATGTATTTGAACTGATCGAGGTCAACGAAGAGCAACGCGCTGGTGTGCCCCTTGCGCATGACGCTGATGATCTCTTTCTTCAGCTCCTCAGTAAAACGACGCCGATTGAACAGCCCTGTCAGGCTGTCGTGGTTCGCCATCTCAAGTAGCTTGGCATCGCGCTCACTGAGCGCGGAGGCCGTGGTCTCCAGCGCCTCAACAATATCGGATATCTCGCGGTGCTCGGCCGGTTCGAACTTGACGCCCAGGTTTCCCTTCGCAAGCTCTCTGATCGGTTCCTGCAAGTCAGATATCGACGACAATGCTCTTTGCAGCGCTCGCCGGCCATAGGCGGCGAAGGCTATAAGCAAAACCAGCAGGATCAGGATCGCACCCTTGATGTTCGCCAGTAGTCGATCATGAAAGATGACGAAGTCCAGGTGAATGCCGACAAAGCCGAGTAATTCAGTCTTGGTCTCGGATTCAAGCGCTACCGCGTCGAAGTCGAATAGCCCGTCATCAACTATCGACTCAGTCCAGACAGGTGCAATAATCTCGAACTGGCGCGGATTCAGCACACCACTATTCATGACGTAAGGCCTGCGCTCACCGATCACGGCCACCGCATCATCAAGCTTATTGACGGTGAGATCTTGTACAGGCTCAAGTTCATCGCGATTATCGACCGAGAACAGCGCTATGCCGTCTTTCGAGAAGTACGATACGCGATCGATTTCAGGGTAGCGTTCGACAAAGCTCTCCAGCCGTATCCGCGCTTCCTCGTCATCACTCAGATACAGCGGCGAACCCAGCTCATTGAGCTCCTCGGTCCACTGCAGCGCCCAGCGGCCATAATTGTCCTGCAACACCCACTGCCCGCCCCAATAGAGGCTGGCGACTGCGAGGCCACCGAATAACGCAGCGCTCAGCACCTGGATCGACAGAATCTCATTGACCAACACACGCTTCGCAGCGTTAGTTGGTTCGCGCTTGAAACGATCACGGAGCCAGCTGTAACGAACGAGCAACCAATCGCGAGCGGTGACGGCAAGCGACATCATCGTTCGACTACCTGGACGGTACCGTTGGTCTCGACGCGAATCTCGGAAAGCTGTGTAATCGGCGGCAGTCCTTTAAGCCGTCCTGATTTGATTTCGCGGATGACTTTTACGATCGTCCGGGCAATGTCTTCGGCCACCGTGGTGATGCTGAGCGATGCCCCCAGGTTCAACATCGACTCACTCGGCACCGTCACCGGCACCTGTTGACGATTCGCGTCATCGAGCATCTCCTGCAGGACTCGGCCACTCAGGATGCGGTTGTCCGGGAACAACCAGAAACCGTCGATGTCCCGGATCATGCGGCGGAAAAAATACAGCGTTTCCTGGTCGGAATGCGTGACCTGCACGCGGAGTTCAATTTCATGGCGGTCCGCGGCAAGACGGGCTTGTTCAATCAAGTCATCGTGGCCTTCGCCGATGATGACGCCGACCCGAACCAACGTCGGGTCGATCTTTTTCCACGCGGCAATCTGTGCATCGAGCGGAGGTATGGCCGCGATACCTCGGCTGTTCTCGCGCAACAGGTCGTGGTCCTGGTGGTTGAATACCTGGCTGAAGATAACGGGCTTGTCGGCCATCGCGACAGACGACTGCGCAGCTCGCAGGCCGATCGCCACGACAATGTCCGTATTTGAATCATTGATCCTGCGAAGGACGCTGACCGGCGGCTGACTGTCGTCGCCAAGATCGTAAACCTCGTAGTTCTCAAGGCGCTCGGCGAGTTCGACAGCCACATCGGCATAGGCCGGCTGACTGTTTGTGATGACGATTGCGACGCTCGGAAGTTCGAATTCCCAGGGCTGGCGGCTCAGGGGCGTGACCGTAATCGTCTCGAGCGGTGTCGTGTCGACAACGATTTCGGGCGGTTCGACCGGCTGTGGCGCAACATCGGGAGATAGCGCGGCACAACCTGACAGCAGAAATCCCACGAGGATTACCGTGTAAGTTGTTGATTTTGATACACGTGAGCCGTTCCGTGGCATCCCGTCATCCCTTATGTCACATCGCCCTGGATCAGGCGCTGTGCAGACCGCCAGTGATCTCCTTATTTACCGTATTTGGGCACCCAATACTGTGTCGCAGGTCGCTGCAATGTGTGCGAATCTAAGCATGTGGAAAATTCTGACCAATTACAGTTCAGCCCTTCTGCCGCACTATCCAGCGATCCACTTCGGCCTCGAGCACAAATAATGGCAATGCACCCGATGTCAGCACGAGGTCATGGAATGCACGCACGTCGAACTGATCACCAAGTGCCTCCTCAGCACGATTACGCAGTTCGCGAATCTTGAGCTGGCCGATCTTGTAGGCCAGCGCCTGAGACGGGATGGCAATGTAGCGCTCAACTTCGGCGACCACGTCGGTATCCGTTATCGGCGAGTTCGCTACCATGTAATCGATGGCCTCCTGGCGGGTCCAGCCGAGTGCATGCATTCCGGTGTCAACGACGAGTCGGTTCGCCCGCCAGATATCGCCGAACAATGAGCCAAAGTACTGCAATGGATCTGTGTAAAGACCCATTTCCTTGCCCAGCGACTCGGAGTAGAGACCCCAGCCCTCGTTGTAGACGGTGTAACCACCAAAGGCGCGGAATGCGGGCAGTTCTTCAACTTCCTGTGAGATCGAAATCTGGAAATGATGACCGGGATTCGCCTCATGTATCGAGAGCGACTCCATGAACCACTTCGGCCGTGCCGGCAGGTCGTAAGTGTTTACATAGAAGATGCCGGGGCGCGAACCGTCAGGTGTCCCGGGAAAGTACTGCGCGGCAGCCATGGATTGCGCCCGAAACGGTTCGACAGCCTTGATGACGTACGGAGCTTTGGCCTTAACACCAAAGAGCTTGTCCAGTTTTGGGTCAATCGTGTTTCGTAGCTCATCGTAGGCGGCCAGTATTTCTTCTTCAGTCTCGAAGTGGTATTGCGGGTCCTCCCTGAGATGCACGAAGAACTCATCCATCGTGCCTTCGAATCCGACCTCGTCCCTGACGCGCTCCATTTCGGCGTAGATGCGCTCGGCCTCGCGCTTGCCGATTTCGTGAATTTCCTCGGGTGTGTAGTCGGTCGTCGTCGTTTCACGCACCTTGAATGCGTAGTAGTCCGTGCCACCCGGGCTATCGGCCTGCCCAACCGTCGCGCGCGTGTGCTGCATGTACTCTTCTTGTATGTAGTCATGCAGTTTGGCGTACGACGGAACCAGTAGGTTCATGATGTGGTCCTCGTACGCAGCTGTGATGCGCGCGCGATCCTCTTCCGAGAAAGACTCCGGCATACGTGTTACAGGACCCCAGAAGTCGCTGTCCTGAGCATTCTCTACGACCTGGGCAGACAACTGCGGCAGCGTTTTTTCCATGAGCACGCGTGGCTGGACAACGCCGACCTCGACACCTTCACGCATACGCGTGATCGACAGGTCAGCATGTTCCGCAAACCCACTCGAACGTTTAATCCAGTCGTCGTAATGTTGTGGTGTCTCGAACGGTTGTCCCGTGGCACCCGAGCCCATCATGACGAGGAAATTCGGGAAACTGAAAAACTGGCTGACCGGCGTCAGGTTCTCATACTGGTTATAGCCCTGCTCTTCTCGTTCGATCGCATTTTGGCGATCAAACTGGAAAATGTCGTAGTTGAGCCGGTCCTGCCCTCCGAGCATCGCTGGGTCGTACTCGAGCAAGCGAGCGAGGTAGCGCTTGTGCAGCTCGTAGTCGGCGGCCGTATGCTCGTCAGACAGTGGATCATGCGGGAACCACTGGTCGTTGAAGCGATGATCGCCACGGAATGTCGCCATCACCGGGTGCAGCGCGAGACTCTCTTCGTCAAACTCGTGGTACAGCGCGTTGAGTTGGGCCACAACATCGACAGTAGCTTCCTCAACAGTTTCAACAGGTTCGCTGGCCTTCTCGCACGCGACCAGGCCGAGAACTGCCAGTAAAACGAAGACACGGGAAACAGATACGCGAATCATCTTCTTGTCCTTATCGATTCTCAGGTCTCCGGATACTACCCGGAGCAAGGTTCGATTGCAGTATGATTGCGGGCATGAGTGACAGAGACGTACCCATCCTGCTGTGGCCGTTCTATGCCCTCTGGCGCTTGCTGACGTTTGTTCTCGAAATGGTAGGCCGTCTGATCTGTGCGTTGATCGGACTCGCGCTAATGGCTGCCGGTACCGCCATCACGATAACGATACTTGCCGCACCAATCGGCATTCCTATCGCTGCAGTTGGATTCCTGCTGTTGGTTCGCGCGGTCTTTTAGCGCAGCAACGCATAACCGTCGTTTTGCAGCACCGTTAGCATAGTCATCGCTGGTCGTCTCTGAATAGTCCTGTCGTCATACCGTCACTCCCCTGCGAAAATCCGTTCGATCTCACTCATGACCTCCATCGTAAAGCTGTCTACAAACTCGAGTGCTTTCATGTTCTCGTGCACCTGTTCAATCCGGGTGGCGCCCGTGATGACTGAACTGACGTAAGGATTCTGCAGACACCAGGCCAATGAGAACTGCGCGAGCGTTGCGCCCATCTCTTTCGCCAGAGGCTCGAGCGCCGCTACACACGCGATGCGCTCCTTGTCCGTGAGCTGCTCTTCCAGCCAGTCATACTTCGCCAGCGCCCCGCGGCTGCCCGCCGGGATGCCCTGGTTGTACTTACCGGTTAGCAATCCCGAGGCGAGCGGACTCCAGGTCGTCGAGCCATAACCGAAGTCCTCGTACACCGCGTCGTACTCCGGACCAAAACGCTGACGCTCGAACAGGTTGTAAACAGGTTGCTCGACGATCGGCTTATGCAGGTGATGACGCTCAGCGATCTGGATCGCGGCCAGGATATCGCCGGCGGACCATTCTGACGTCCCCCAGTAAAGTGCCTTGCCGCGCTCGATAATGTTGTGCATGGCCCAGACCGTCTCTTCGATCGGTGTGGTCGAATCAGAGCGATGGCAATAAACGAGATCGACATATTCTGTGTCGAGACGTTTGAGAGACGCGTCGATGCCCTCGAGGAGGTATTTTCGATTAAGCGTGGCCTCCTCATTCGGACCTTCGTTCAGGCCCCAATAGAACTTGGTTGAAATCAGGTAGCTGCCACGCCGCCAACCAAGCTTCTTGAGAGCGGCGCCCATGACCTCTTCCGATTTGCCATGCGCGTAAGCCTCAGCATTGTCGAAAAAGTTCACGCCGACGTCGTAGGCCGCCGCCATCAACGAGGCCGCTGTTTTTACGCCAAAGCGTGTGTCGAACGTGATCCATGAGCCGAGGGAGAGTTCACTGAGCCGAATTCCGGCTTTACCCAGGTGTCTGTACTTCATGCATCAAGCATGCCATTTATTGCGGTTGAGTACATCGCCGGTTCGTCCTAAACTGGGTGCAGAGTCGAGAGGAGAAAGGGATGCGACAACAACTCATTGAAGCGCTCATGTACCCCAGATTGCTGCTCGAGCAAGTCATCGAAGACCACAACTATCACCACAAGAATATGTTCGAAGCTACCGGTGATCGGTGCAATCACTGCACGGGTGAGGGTTGCGGCTGGGAAACCTGCATGCAGGATTTCAAGCACATAGATGCCATGACAACGGAAACTCTGAGCGTTTCATTGCGCGAAGGCATCAAATTTGTCGAGGCACTGCACAAGCATCTGCGCCATGACGAAACCACCTGCACCTGTGAGACCTGCAACTGGATTCGAAATGCTGAGCACCTGACCGAGGAGGTGGAACACAAACTCCCACATGTCGATGCTGCGGCAATGCACCTGGAGCACTAGCTATTGAAAACCCCGCCGAGGCGGGGTTTTTGCTATTGGCCGATAAGATTTGCGGCCGGTCCTGACTGGATCGCGGCCCGGAATCGGCTGATTCAACATAAATTTGTTGATTTTTTTATCTTTGATTATCAATGATTTAGTACATCTCCCTAGAATTTATCCGAATTAACCCTTCAAACCCTTCGCCGCCTATATAAGAATAGGAATGGTAAGAATGAAGGGACCGGCAATACGCCGG
>CALZHX010000374.1 GCA_945787435.1 uncultured Woeseiaceae bacterium | reverse complement strand
GAAATATTCGCGCGATAAACACAGCCGCTGGCAAATGCCAGTGTGGAAAAGACCAGTGCGAGTAGAATTAATCTGCGCATATCGTGAAGACGTTGGACACCTGGGTCGGTCAGAGGTTTCGTAGTACAGATGTCGTACTGCGGTAGAGCCAGGCCGCTATCTGCGTCATAATAGGCGCGCATCATACCTTCTTGCCCTGCGGCACGACACCCGTTTTCAGCACACCCGGAGAGCCCCTGCTCATGGAGCAACGCCAGGAACTACGAAAAGCCGGACTCAAGGTGACTCTGCCTCGCCTGAAGATCCTTGAAATTTTCGAGAAATCGAAGTTGCGGCACCTGAGTGCGGAGGACATGTACAAGGAATTGCTGGACTCGGGTGAGGATATTGGACTGGCCACGGTCTACCGTGTGCTCACACAGTTCGAAGCGGCCGGCCTCGTAACGCGGCACAATTTCGAAGGCGGACATTCTGTCTTCGAACTTGACGACGGGGAGCATCACGACCACATGGTTTGCGTGGAGACGGGCGACGTTATCGAGTTTTCGAATACGGAAATCGAGCGTTTGCAGCATGAAATAGCCGAGACACACGGCTACGATCTGATCGATCACAACCTTGTTCTGTACGTGAAGCCCAAGTCAGGCTCGAACGAAGAGAACTAGTTCAGGCGCGTTTGCGGTTGGCACCTGCAAGCATTTCGGCAGCATGATCGATGGTCTTCTGCGTAATGTCTACGCCACCGAGCATGCGCGCCAACTCCTCGACGCGCTCTTCTTTTGCCAGTACCGCGACACCCGTGCGCGTGGCCTTGCCATCGGTGACTTTGCTGATTCGAAAATGCTGAGCCGCCAGACTTGCGACCTGCGGCAAATGGGTCACGCATAGAACCTGCCGTTTCGCACCGAGTTCCTGTAACCGTCGCCCGACCATTTCTGCCACGCGACCACCGACACCGCTGTCCACCTCATCGAATACCATTGTCGGGATCGTGCTGCCGTCACTCGCAATGACCTGGATGGCCAGGCTCATGCGCGATAGTTCTCCGCCCGATGCAACCCGAGACAGGGGCATGGCAGGCTGGCCGGGATTGGCGCTGATCAGAAACTCGATGTCGTCGATGCCCCACGAGCGGGACTCTCCATCGGGTAGAGCGGAAACGGACACTTCGAACACGCCGCCTGGCATGCCGAGACCACCCATTGCCTCCGTCACCGCCGACGAAAAAGATCGTGCGGCTTTTTTGCGCGCATTCGACAAAACTGCTGCGAACTTCTGAAATGCGTCGTATGCCGAAGTGACCTGTTCCTCGAGCTCTCTACCCCGTTCCTCAGCGTGGCCGAGGTCGTCAAATTCCTGCCGCAACCTGATGCACAGGGACGGAAGTTCTTCTACCGACGTGCGGTGTTTTCGAGCGACACCTTGTAACGCGTCGAGTCGTTCCTCGACCCAGTCGCGCCGTGCCGGGTCCATGTCGATGCCGTCGGCATAGCGCTGTAAGGAGTCGATCGCATCACTTATCTGGATGCTGGCACTGTCAAGCAGACCACGCACGGGCTCGAGCTCTTCGTCATATTCAAGCAATGCCTCCACGGCACGCGTCGCTTCCACTATCAGCGAGCTGGCATTCGTCGAATCATCCTGACCAAGACTGTTCATGGCCACGGATACGCCATCGGCGAGCCTGCTGCTGTTCCTCAGTTTTTGTCGTTCGGCCTGCAGGTCCTGCAATTCACCGTCCTGTGTGTCGAGCGTATCGAGCTCACGAAGCTGGAATTCCAGCAGGTCGAGCCGCGACGCGCGATCTGAATCCGCGGCGAGCATCTCGTCGAGCTGATGTTGCAGTGACTGCCATTTTTCGAAAGCGGCTTCGGTGGCTTTGCGTTTATCGAGCAGTTCGCCAAAATAATCGAGCAGATCTCGTTGCACGAGCTTGCGGCCGAGGGACTGGTGAAAATGCTGCCCATGGATGTCGAGCAACAGTTCACCCAGCGACTTGAGCTGTTGCATCGTCACCGCATTCCCGTTGATGAAGGCACGCGAACGGCCGTCGGCCGAGATCACGCGACGCAACAGACACGATTCGTCCTGGTCCAGCGCCTGATTCTCGAGCCAGTCGTGAACATCGCTTTGTGTGGAAACATCGAATTCGGCACTGAATTCGGCGCGCTTGGCACCGCTACGCACCAGCTGGCTGCCGCCACGCTCACCAAGGACCAGGCCGACCGCGTCCACCAGGATGGATTTGCCGGCGCCGGTTTCGCCTGTCAGCACGGTCATGCCGGGTTCGAACTCGACCGAAATCTGGTCAACGATCGCGAAATCCCTGACTTCAAGGCTGATCAGCATGAACTACTCCGAGACCGTCGAGCGCCGACGATTATCGCGACCCCACAATAATTTCGAACGCAGGATGCCATAGAAGTCATAGCCGGGCGGATGGATCAGCCGGATGCGATTCTCGGCCGCCGAGATCGTCAGTACGTCGTCAGGGGAGATCGGTCCTATTGAGTGACCATCAATGGCGACCGCCGCGGCTGTTTGCTCCCGGGCCAGCAGGCGAATCATGATGGGCTGGCTCGCGGCAATGACGAGCGGCCGATCCGTCAACGTGTGTGGGCAAATGGGCACCACTACCATAGCGTCGAGGTGCGGTTCCACGATCGGGCCGCCGCAGCTCAGCGCATAAGCCGTTGAGCCCGTTGGTGTTGCGACGATTAAGCCGTCGCCCGAGTGCGTGTTAACGAACTGGCCCGCAACGCTGGTCTCGAAATCGACCATGCGCCCGGTCGCGCTGCGCTGCAGGACGACGTCGTTGAATGCAATAGCAGTGACAACTTCGCCTTCGGCGAACTGCATCTCTGCGTTGAGCATCAGTCGCGACTCGATCGTGTAATCGCCCGCCAGGATATGGTCAACGCTGGACAGCATGTCATCGGTCGTGACATCGGCCAGGAAGCCAAGGCGGCCACGATTAATGCCAAGCAACGGAATGTCATATTCTCTCGTCAGGCTGCTGGCATACAGCATTGTGCCGTCACCGCCAACCGCGGTCACCAGGTCCGCTTGCGCAACCTGGTCTTCAGATAGCACCTCAATGCCGGCTTCTGTTAAATGCGCGACCAGAACGGACATGGGCTCCGCAACACGAGAGTCGTCGCGGCGGCCGAGTACCGCAACTTTCTGGAATTCACTGCCCATTGCGTATCTTTTTTTTCCCTGCTAGCGTGTCAAAAGATACCCTAACACAGCGAGCGGATTGCCAAATCGTCGTATTTATTGCGAATGTCAGCAGAAGCAATCAGTAACCCTCCAAGCGATCGTGCGCAACACCTGTTGCGCACACTTATCCAGCGTTATATCCGGGATGGACAGCCTGTTGGTTCGCGAACGCTGTCCAAAGATTCCGGTCTCGATCTTAGTCCCGCAACGATACGAAATGTCATGTCCGACCTCGAGGATATGGGCATGGTATCTGCGCCGCATACGTCGGCTGGCAGGGTGCCGACGCCGAAAGGGTATCGCCTGTTCGTCGATACCCTGGTTCGATACCGTCAACCCAAAGACGGTGACATTGACGAATTGCGTTCACAGATCGAGCGCAGGGTCGACGACGAGGGCGCGTTAGTTTCCTCGGTGTCGAACCTGTTATCCGATTTCACCAATCTTGCGGGTGTTGTCACTGTGCCTCACGCGCAACATGCGGCGCTACGCCAGATCGAATTTCTGCCGCTCTCGGAGAACCGCATTCTCGCTATCCTGGTTATCAATGACCGGGAGGTGCAGAACCGCATCCTGCATACGGACAAGGACTACACCGCGTCAGAACTGCAGCAGGCGGCAAATTTCATCAATGATCACTATGCGGGTAAGGAACTGTCACGGGTTCGCGAGAAAATCGTAGAAGACCTTGATCAAACCCGGGATTCGATGAACCAGGCAATGCACGACATCATCGCCGTCGCGCAGTCCGCCATGAAAGAAGCACCGAAATCCAGGGGCGAGTTCGTCCTGGCGGGCGAGACTAACCTGATGGGCTTTGCAGAGCTGTCGGATGTCGATACCTTGCGCCGTCTTTTTGAGGCGTTTTCCCGCAAGCGTCTCATCCTCGATCTGCTCGATCGCAGTATTCATGCGAACGGTGTGCAGGTTTTCATCGGCGCAGAGTCCGGCTATGAAATGCTCGACGATTGCAGCGTCGTCACAGCGCCGTATCACCTTGACGATGACACGGTTGGTGTTCTTGGTGTTATAGGCCCGACCCGAATGGCGTACGACCGGGTAGTGCCGATCGTCGACATCACGGCACGCTTGCTCAGGGCCGCACTGAAGCCCTGATTTCAAGCCATTTTTTTGGCATCAACCCTTGATATTTGTGGCAGGGTCCCCAAACTCCACACTTCATTTGATCCGGCCCGTGTTATGGGGAACGCAAACCAATGAATGGACAGCCCGATCGTCCGGACATCGAGTCCGACGAAGAGATTATTGATGCCGAACAAGAGGCGGCAGAAACGCCTTTAGACGCGGAGGCCACCCCGACGCTTGAAGCGTTGCAAGCCAAGGCAGACGAGAACTGGGATCGTTACGTGCGGGCTATGGCGGAGGCGGACAATATCCGTAAACGCGCCGCCCGTGATATCGAGCATGCCCACAGGTACGCGCTGGAGAATTTCAGCAAGGACCTGCTGGCCGTCAAAGACAGTCTCGAGATGGGTCTCGCCGCCGCTGATACAGCAGATGCTGAGAGCCTGCTGGCAGGCAGCGAGGCGACACTCAAGCTGCTTGCAGGATCGCTGGAACGTTTCGGCATAAGCGAGATCGACCCCGAAGGCGAGCCGTTTGATCCGGAGCGACACGAGGCGATGACAATGCAGCCATCGGGCGATGTCGAGCCAGGTTCGGTCCTCACGGTCATTCAAAAGGGCTATACGCTGAACGGGCGTCTCCTGCGACCGGCCAGGGTCATTGTCGCTTCTGAGCCTGCAGACGGTTGAAACCTGGTCTAAAGACCCCACCTAAGCACCAGATTTGGAATACATAACGAGATTCGGAGTAAGAACATGGGAAAAGTGATCGGTATCGACCTGGGTACCACAAACTCCTGCGTAGCAGTAATGGAGGGCGATGCGCCCAAGGTCATAGAAAACAGCGAGGGTGATCGTACGACGCCTTCGATCGTCGCATTCAGTAAGGACGACCAGGTGCTCGTCGGGCAGTCTGCCAAACGGCAGGCGGTTACAAATCCGACCAATACCCTGTTCGCTATCAAGCGTCTCATCGGACGGCGTTTTGAAGATGACGTCGTACAGCGCGACATCAAGATGGTGCCGTACACCATCGTCAAGGCCGATAATGGTGACGCCTGGGTCGAGGCACATGGCAAGAAGATGGCACCGCCGGAGATTGCAGCCCGGGTCCTGATGAAGATGAAGAAGACGGCTGAGGACTACCTCGGTGAAACCGTCACCGATGCGGTTGTTACGGTGCCGGCGTACTTCAACGATTCACAGCGCCAGGCGACTAAAGATGCGGGAAAAATCGCGGGCCTCGATGTCAAGCGCATCATCAACGAACCTACGGCCGCGGCCCTTGCCTACGGCATGGACAAGAAGCGCGGTGATAAGAAGATCGCGGTATTCGATCTTGGTGGCGGCACGTTTGACGTATCGGTGATTGAAATCGCTGAGGTCGATGGCGAGCACCAGTTCGAGGTACTTGCCACAAATGGCGATACTTTCCTCGGCGGCGAAGACTTCGATATGCGGGTCATCGAGTACCTGACGGCAGAGTTCCAGCGCGAAAGCGGTGTCGATATCACTGCGGATCCCCTGGCGATGCAGCGTCTCAAAGAAGCGGCTGAGAAGGCCAAGATCGAACTGTCCACGCAGCAGCAGACCGAGGTCAACCTGCCGTACATCACGGCCGATGCGAGTGGCCCGAAACACCTCAACATCAAGCTGACCCGGGCCAAACTGGAGTCGCTCGTGGAAGAGCTGGTGGCGAAGACGATTTCGCCCTGCAAGATTGCGCTGAATGACGCGGGCCTCAAAGTCAATGAAATCGACGATGTGATCCTCGTTGGTGGTCAGACGCGTATGCCGAAGGTCCAGGAAGAGGTGCAGAACTTCTTCGGCAAGGAGCCGCGCAGGGATGTTAATCCGGACGAGGCCGTTGCGCTGGGTGCCGCAATTCAAGGCGGTGTGCTTGCAGGTGACGTTAAAGACGTCCTGCTGCTCGATGTCACGCCTCTGTCTCTGGGTATCGAGACACTCGGCGGCGTCATGACCAAACTGATCGACAAGAATACGACCATTCCGGCAAACGCCGAGCAGGTATTCTCCACGGCAGACGACAATCAAACGGCAGTGACCATCCATGTGCTGCAGGGTGAGCGCGAACGCTCAGGCGATAACAAGTCGCTGGGTCGCTTTGACCTGGCCGATATCCCGCCTGCGCCACGCGGACTGCCGCAGATTGAGGTGACCTTCGATATCGATGCCAACGGCATTCTGAACGTCTCCGCCAAGGACAAGGCGACGGGCAAGAGCCAGACTATTGTCATCAAGGCATCGAGCGGCCTGTCGGACGACGAGATCGAGACAATGGTGTCAGACGCAGAGAGCCATGCCGAGGAAGATCGAAAGTTCCGCGAGCTTGTGGACGCTCGCAACCAGGCCGACAGCCTGATTCACGCGTCCGAGAAGACACTCAGCGAGCTGGGCGAAAAGGCGAGCAGTGAGGAGCGCCTCAGTATCGAAAACGCCGTATCCGACCTGAAGGCGGCGCTCGAGAAAGACGACCAGGATGCGATTCAGGCAAAGACTGCGGCTTTGGCAGAGGCTTCCGGCACGCTGGCACAGAAACTGTATGCCGAGCAGGCCGCCGATGAAACCGGTGAGGGCGAGGCTTCGCAGGCCGAAGGTGACGACATAGTTGACGCCGAGTTCGAAGAGGTCGACGAAGACAAGCCCAACAAGGACTAGTCAAATAATGGGGTCAGAGCCGTTGGGCTCTGACCCCTTTTTTAGTTGAGCACCCATGGCAAAACGCGACTATTACGAGGTACTCGGGGTCTCGAGGACGGCGTCAGCCGACGAGATCAAGAAGGCCTATCGGCGTCTTGCCATGAAGCACCATCCGGATCGCAACAAGGACGATGCGAGCGCGGAAGGCAAATTCAAGGAAGCCAAAGAATCGTATGAAGTCCTGAGCGATACCGAAAAGAGGGCAACCTACGACCGCTTCGGTCACGACGGACTGAGTTCAGCCCGTGGTGGTGGCGCGGGCGGATACGGCGCCGAGGGCTTCGGCGATATTTTCGGCGATGTGTTTGGCGATATCTTCGGCGGCGGACGGCAGCGTGGGAGTCAGGTGTTCCGTGGTGCTGATCTCGGCTACGAGTTGCGACTCGATCTTGAGAAAGCTGTCAGCGGTGATTCCGTCACGATAGATGTGCCTACCCAGGTTTCCTGCGAGACCTGCGATGGCAGCGGCGCCAAGAAAGGCACCGAGCCCGTCACATGCTCGACCTGCGGTGGCGTTGGCCAGGTGCGCATGCAGCAGGGCTTCTTCTCCATCCAGCAGACTTGCCCGGCCTGTAAGGGCGCCGGTACGACGATAGGCGATCCCTGCAATGACTGTCACGGCCGCGGGCGGGTTCGCAAAACCAAAACCCTGTCGGTCAAGGTACCCGCCGGGGTCGATGACGGCGATCGGATCCGCCTGTCAGGTGAGGGCGAGGCTGGGCGCAACGGTGGCCCGCCGGGCGATCTGTATGTCGAAATTCGTGTTAATCCACATAAGTTGTTTACGCGTGATGCTGCGGACCTGGCGTGTGAGGTTCCGATCAGCATCGCGACCGCGACACTGGGTGGCGAGGTGGAATTGCCAACGCTCAATGGGCACGTATCGCTGAAAGTCCCTGCCGGGACGCAGTCTGGCAAGGTCTTTCGACTTCGCGGCAAAGGAGTGAGCACCGTGCGTGATGCGCGGCAGGGTGATTTGTTCGCCAAGGTGGCTGTCGAAACCCCGGTTAACCTTAACTCCGAGCAAAAAGACCTGTTGCAGCAATTCGAGGAGTCGATTCAGGCGGGTGGCGAGAAACACAGTCCACGAGCAGGCGGATGGCTCGATACGGTGAAGCGATTCTTCGATAGAATCAGCTGAATGAGGCCGTTGCGAATATGCATTGCCGGAAACGGAAAAATGGGCCAGGCAATTGCTGGCCTCGTCGAAGCCGCTGAGGACCTGACTCTCACCGGTGTATGGAAACGCGGTGACGACATCGATGCGCTCGCCGGGTCGTGCGATGTCCTGATCGACTTCAGCCTGCCCGAGGCGACCGAGCAAATTATTTCGGCAGCTACCCGACACAAAACCCCCCTGGTTTGTGGCGTCAGCGGCCTGAGCGACCAACAGTTGACCTCGTTCGACGGGGCTGCGCAATCGATCGCCGTGGTCTACGACCGCAACATGAGCATTGGCGTTGCGGTCCTCGAAAACCTCGTTCGACAGGCAGCTGCTGCATTGGGGGCCAACTTCGCCGTTGAGGTTCACGAGACGCACCACGTGCACAAGGTCGACGCGCCGTCGGGAACGGCATTGAAGCTCGGCGAGGCGATAGCCGCCGAACGCGGCACGAATCCGGGGGACATCCATTACGAGTCTGAGCGTCGCGGCGAGGTTCCCGGCGATCACACGGTTATCCTGGCGTCAGCCACGGAGCGATTGTCGCTCGGACACAGCGTCACGACGCGGCGAGTTTTTGCAGAGGGCGCCGTAAAAGCGGCGCGCTGGATCGTAAATCAGCCCCCTGGCAGGTTTACGATGCACGATGTCTTAGAGTAAGATACGCCGGATCGCTAAGCGGTCAGCGAAAACCCGAGCGGGAGGCCAGGTCCTTCCGCTTTTGTGTATCTGAAATCGGTAATCCGATAACGAATTACAAGGATCGCTGTTGACTACGCCTGCTGTTCTGGCACTTGCTGATGGAACAATCTTTCAGGGCACCTCTGTCGGGGCCGATGGCCAGACTATTGGTGAAGTTGTCTTCAATACCGCGATGACGGGCTACCAGGAGATCCTGTCGGATCCCTCGTACTGCCGCCAAATCGTGACTCTCACATACCCTCATATCGGCAATACCGGTACCACCGGTGAGGACATGGAATCTTCGCGGATTCACGCGTCCGGGCTGATTATTCGAGACAGTTCCATGGTTACCAGCAGTTGGCGCAGCGAACGGCCGTTCACAGAGTTTCTCGCGCAGGGCGGGACTGTTGCCATTGCCGACATCGATACCCGAAAGTTGACCCGGGTCATCCGTGAGAAGGGTGCCCAGTCAGGCTGCATCATGACCGGAGGCGCGAAAGCGGAGACGGCAATCGAGCACGCCCGCAGATTCCCTGGCATTGCCGGTATGGACCTCGCCAAATTCGTAACAACGGATGCGGCGTATCAGTGGTGCCACGGCGTGACCTTCGGTCAAAAGCCACGAATTCTGAGCCGCAGAATCGCGCCTTATCATGTTGTCGCCTACGATTTCGGTATCAAGCGCAATATCCTGCGGCTGCTGTCCGATCTCGATTGTCGTATGACTGTCGTGCCGGCGACGACCAGCGCCGAGGAGGCGTTTGCCCTCGCGCCAGACGGGATCTTCCTGTCCAACGGGCCTGGCGATCCGGAGCCCTGCAACTATGCGATCAGAGCGATCCAGGAGTTTCTCGACGCCGGGACGCCGATTTTCGGTATCTGTCTCGGGCACCAGCTGCTGGCGTTGGCGGCCGGCGCAAAGACCGAAAAAATGAAGTTCGGCCATCACGGCGCCAACCACCCGGTCCAGGACCTGAAGACGGGGCAGGTGATGATTACGAGCCAGAATCACGGCTTCGCCGTCGACGAGGAGAGCCTGCCGGAGAATGTCGAGGCCACGCATCGTTCGCTGTTCGATGGCACCCTGCAGGGCATCTCGATCAAGGACCAACCCGCATTCAGTTTCCAGGGCCACCCGGAGGCGAGCCCCGGTCCCCATGATCTGTTGCCCTTGTTTGAGCGCTTCATCCAGGACATGGACGCACAGAAGCGTAGAACGATTAAGTCGGTGATATCATCATAGTGTTACAAAACAGTAAGTTAACGAGTTTTATTAAAGTGAATTATCCTGTACTGACCGATGCCTAAGCGTACTGACATAGAGAGTGTATTGATCATCGGCGCCGGGCCTATCGTTATCGGCCAGGCGTGTGAGTTCGATTATTCCGGTGCCCAGGCCTGCAAGGCGCTCAAAGAAGAGGGCTACCGCGTCATCCTGGTCAACTCCAACCCGGCGACGATCATGACCGACCCGGAGACGGCGGACGCGATTTATATCGAGCCGGTGCACTGGGCGGCGGTCGAGAGCATCATCGCGAAGGAAAGACCGGACGCGCTGTTGCCGACCATGGGCGGGCAAACCGGCCTCAACTGTGCGCTGGACCTGGCACGCGAAGGTGTCCTGGAGAAATACAACGTCGAGATGATTGCCGCTTCGCGCGAGGCAATTGACATGGCGGAAGATCGAGACCTGTTTCGGAAGGCGATGACGGAAATCGGACTTGAGTGCCCGCGGGCGGAGATTGCGCACTCTCTCGAAGAGGCACTTGAGAAACAGGCCGGTATTGGCTTTCCGACCATCATTCGGCCCTCGTTCACTCTTGGCGGAACGGGCGGTGGTATCGCCTACAACCGCGAGGAATTCGAACGCATCATCACTCATGGCCTCGAGATGTCGCCAACAACCGAGGTGCTGCTCGAAGAGTCCGTTATCGGCTGGAAGGAATTCGAGATGGAGGTCGTGCGGGATCGCAACGACAACTGCATTATCGTCTGCTCGATTGAGAACCTCGATCCGATGGGTGTGCATACCGGCGACTCGATCACGGTGGCGCCGGCCCAGACACTGACAGACAAGGAATACCAGCGGCTGCGCAATGCCTCGATCGACGTTTTACGCAAGATCGGCGTGGAAACAGGTGGCTCAAACGTCCAGTTCGCGATCAGCCCGGAGGATGGGCGCGTACTGATTATCGAGATGAATCCGCGCGTGTCGCGCTCGTCGGCACTGGCTTCGAAAGCCACCGGTTTTCCGATCGCCAAGGTCGCCGCAAAGCTGGCTGTTGGGTACACGCTTGACGAACTCCAGAATGACATTACCGGTGGAGCAACTCCGGCGTCGTTTGAGCCGAGCATCGACTACGTTGTCACCAAAATTCCTCGCTTCACATTCGAAAAATTCCCGGGAGCGAACGACCGCCTGACAACGCAGATGAAGTCGGTTGGTGAGGTGATGTCCATGGGGCGGACCTTCCAGGAGTCCCTGCAAAAGGCGCTTCGCGGTCTTGAAACGGGTATCACGGGCCTGAATGAAATCAAGGCGTCCGTCGCGACCGATGCAGAACGCGACGCGTTGCGCCAGGAATTGCGTATCCCTGGAGCGGACAGGTTGCGCTATGTCGCTGACGCCATGCGCCTCGGTTTCACGTTCGAGGATGTTGCCAAGGTGACCGGTATTGACCCGTGGTTCCTGGCCCAGATAGCTGACCTGCTGGACGCGGAAGTGGCGATGAAAGAGGCGGGTCTCGCGGGCCTCAGTGAACCGCTGTTGCGCGGCTTCAAGCGCAAGGGTTTTTCGGATGCGCGAATT
>CALZHX010000373.1 GCA_945787435.1 uncultured Woeseiaceae bacterium | reverse complement strand
GCCGCTTCCGCGATGGGTTTGGCTCAAGCCCGATCGCGCCAGCCGTACCGCAGCGTCGCGCGACGGATTGTGACACACATAATCTGCCAGCTGCCGGTGCAATCGATGTCGAGTTTGCCGACGAGCCCGTGACAACACAGAGCCTCGCGATTGACGCGGACCTCATTGTCGGTACTGGTTTACAGCAAGGCACCGAGGTCGACGTAGCTCAGGACTTCAGCTTCGCGTCAACGACCACACTGGATCTCGACCTGACTGAAGAAATGTCGAGCGATGGCGCGGTTTCAGAAACCGACATCCTGCCGCCGCTGCGCACCGACGAACAGTCCATCCTCGAAAGTGAAGTCATGCCGGACGACGACGACTATGAGATGTCCGTGATCGTAGACGCGACGAAAATGCCCAGGCCTGACGACATAACCGAGCGCGATCTCGAGGCCATCCAGGTGGATCACGGAGACGACACACTGATCACCGGCGACTATACGGTGAGCCAGGAAATCGACTACAAGATAATCGAACAGGACTACGAGGACGAGATGACTGCAACGCAGGCACTTAGCGCAGAAATCATGAAAGCTGCGGACGAAGCGTCAGAATCGCCGCTCGCCACTGTGCATGAACTAGATGTCACGTCGCAGATGCCTGTGCAGGATCAGGACGAAATTGGAGACGATGATGACACCGGAGTAAACCCGACGATCAACATGGACGCCGATCAAGACACGGTCGAAATGCCAAAAGGCGGCAAGAAAACCGGCTAACTACTAATACAAGGGGTCAGAGCCCAAGGGCTCTGACCCCTTTTCTCCTTTTCTCTTTTTTAATCCGTCGCGATACCGACAAGGCGATCGACGTTACGCCAGCCTCGCGGCAACAGCCCCCCTCGAAGGGCCCGCTCACCGTAGTACGGATCCGAGTCATTCCACTTGATCGTCATGATGCGCGAGCCGCTGAAGACCTGCAGGTCACCATCTTCAGGAACCACCGCCGCCGCAATCAATTTCTCTTCGCCTGTCTTGTACTTTTTGGTCGGTATGTTGATTAGTTTATTGCCCTTGCCTTTGGCAAGCTCTGGCAGCTCATCCATCTCAAACATCAACAGGCGGCCGATACTGCTTACGGCCGCGATCAGGCATTCGGTATCGGCCGGGATCGGCGCCGGCACCACGGATTTACCGCCCGGCGGTACACGCAGGATCGCCTTTCCGGCCTTGTTTCGAGTCACGAGGTCCTCGAGCGTCGCGACGAATCCATAGCCTGCATCGCTCGCGAGCAGGTATTTCTGGTCGTTGTCGCCGATCATCGCACCACAAAATTCAGCGCCGTCGGGTGGCTTGAAGCGGCTCGACAGAGGCTCGCCCTGCCCGCGTGCCGACGGCAAGGTGCCCGCAATGACGCTGTAGACACGTCCCGTACTGTCGATGAACATCGCGAGCTGATTACTACGACCCTGCGCTGCGGCAAGATAAGCATCGCCTGACTTGTAGCTCAGCGCCAGTGCGTCAACTTCGTGACCTTTTGCCGCGCGGGCAAAGCCCCGCTGGGACAGAACGACGGTGACCGGTTCACTCGAAACCAGCTGCGTTTCGTCAATCGCCTGCGCAGCCTCACGCTCGACAATTGCCGTACGGCGATCGTCACCGTAAGCCTCGGCGTCCGCCAGAATTTCTTTTTTGATCAGTGTCTTCAGGCGTGCGGCGCTACCGAGAGTCTTCTCCAGCGTCGCGCGCTCTTCATTGAGCTCGTCCTGCTCGCCCCGGATCTTCATTTCCTCTAGCTTGGCGAGATTGCGCAGCCTGAGATTCAAGATGGCCTCTGCCTGGATATCGCTGAGTTTGAATTTCTTCATCAGCACTGGCTTGGGCTCATCTTCCTTGCGAATGATCGCAATAACCTCATCGATATTCAGGTAGGCAGCCAGCAGGCCATCGAGAATATGCAGCCGGTCGGTAACGATCTGCAAGCGGTGTTTTAGGCGGCGTGTGACCGTGCCTTTGCGAAACTTGATCCATTCCTTAAGCAGGCTGACGAGGTCAAATGCCCGCGGCCGGCCCTCGAGGTCAATGATGTTCATGTTGACGCGGCAGGTACGCTCGAGCGATGTCGTTGAGAACAAGTGCGACATCAATTCATCTTTATTGACGCGATTCGAGCGCGGCGTAATAACGAGCCTCGTCGGGTCCTCGTGATCGGACTCATCTCGCAAATCTTCGACCTGGGGCAGTTTCTTGGCACGCATCTGTGCCGCAATCTGCTCGAGAATCTTGCCGCCCGATATCTGGTGCGGCAGCGCCGTGATGACGATGTCACCATTTTCGACTTTGTACGCCGCACGCAAACGCAATGTGCCACTGCCAGTCGCATAGATCTGTTTAATGTCCTCGCGCGGTGACACAAGTTCGCCGCCGGTCGGGTAATCCGGGCCTTTGATGTGTTTCATCAGGGCAGACACCGTGGCCTTGGGATTGGCGAGTAGGTGAACCAGCGCACTCGCGACTTCATTGAGATTGTGTGGCGGAACATCCGTCGAAAGCCCGACAGCAATACCTGTGGTGCCGTTCAACAACAGGTTGGGCAGACGTGCCGGCAGTACAACTGGCTCGTCGATCGTGCCATCGAAATTCGGGACCCAGTCAACGGTACCGTGAGCAAGCTCCTGCAACAGGCTTTTCGCGTACGGCGCCAGGCGTGATTCGGTGTAGCGCATGGCGGCAAATGACTTCGGGTCGTCGGTTGAACCCCAGTTGCCCTGGCCGTCGACGACCGGGTAACGATAAGAGAAGTCCTGCGCCATCAACACCATGGCCTCGTAACAGGCCGAATCTCCGTGCGGATGAAATTTACCGATGACGTCACCGACCGTGCGTGCTGATTTCTTCGGTTTCTGACCAGCCGATAGACCCAGCTCGCTCATCGCGTAGATGATGCGTCGTTGCACGGGCTTCAGACCATCACCTACCTGCGGCAGCG
>CALZHX010000372.1 GCA_945787435.1 uncultured Woeseiaceae bacterium | reverse complement strand
TGAAGTTGCCGTCAAAGTCCGCAACATCACTGCGCCATGGGAATCCAAACGCGCCATCAATCGGATCCGAACCGCGATTGTGACAGGCGCCGCAAATCTCGGTGGCCGCCTGCGCCGTCATGTGGTTCGGGTTCATGATGAGGTTCGGGTCCGCGCCATTTGCAACGTGGCTGCTGCCCGGTCCGTGGCATTTTTCGCAACCGATGCGATAGTCAGCGGCAGCATATTCCGTGACCAGTCCGTCAACCGCCGTGATCGTGACGCCGGCCTCATGGCAACCCGAACATTTCTTCGAATAAGCCCGTCTCTGCTCGTACCACTCCCAAGGATGGTAGGACACCCATTCTTTGGTCCGCTGGTTGAACTGAATCGGAAGGATCAGCATATCTTCACAAGTCTGGGTCGTATCCCAGCCGATGAATGCCGGTTTTGCGTTCTTGGCAAACGTGCCCTCAGGGTTCGTCGTCGCGCAAACACCCAGATCGGCAATGCTAAACATGTAGCGCTGTTTCCACGCGCCGTGGATATCGGTAGCTTCGCCGCGTGCCTGCAGAGCGGCAATTTCACCGGCCTGCGTGCCAGGTCCGCCATACGTCGCATAGACCGGGACCACAAGATCAGTCGCTTCCGCGCCGTTACCCGTTACATCGAACAGCACTTCGTAGCGAAGATCTGGACTGTCGTTACAGGTTTGGATGTAAGTATCGTGACTCTCCAGCCCCTTGGTAGAAGGTTCGCCCGGGATGTTGGCGACGACACCGATATCGAGCCAACCGCTGCAAGTTCCTGCACCCGGATCAGCCGGGAAGCTATTAGGGTCCATTTCGACCAGCGAACGTTCGACCACCCGGAAGTGCCCGGAGCTCATCCACGCGTCCGCGAGACCGCCGCTGTGGCAGAGCAGGCAGGTGTCGGTACCCAAGAATGTGGCATTACTTTCGGGGCCGCCCGAGAGCGTCATTGAAACGATGTCACCGGGGCGAACTGAATGACGTGTGTCGCCAGCCAGCAGGTTCGAACCGGCCGGTGGTGTTATCGACAGGAATTCGCTAACGACAGCGTCGATAGTAAATGCGCCGGTTGCATCTGTAACGGCGTCAACACTTCCTGGTGCGGAAACCGTTGCACCTTCGACAGGTGTCCCATCGGGGGCGAGCACCATGCCGGTAACGGCACCGGGAACACCGCTTACCGAGAAAGCCAAATCTGTCGACAGACCGCTTGCAACGTTCACACCGGTCTGAGTCTCCTCAACACCAGCGAAGGCGACAGTCACGTCGTAAGAACCGATCGGAGTGTCGGCCAACACGGCTAATCCGGCCGCATCGGTGTCGACACTTGCGGTTGCCGGGGTGGTCGTCACGGTTGCGCCGGCTACCGGCGTACCGCCGGTGGTTACTGTTACGTTGATAGTGCCTGTGTCGACACCGTCTCTGCCGTCGGCACCGTCCATACCGTCGCGACCATCTTTACCGTCCGAGCAAGCACCCACTGCGAATGCCATAGCACTCACCATGAGGATCGAACGGACCCAACGCCTTAAACCTTGGAACCGGTTCATGTTGTACTCCTTACATTTAGTGTTACGCGAGCCCGGGGACCGCCTTTATATTGTTCGTTCGGCGGATTTCCGGCATTTGTCGCAGGATAAGGTGCGGGCTTTCCGGCAACACTGACATCTGTCAGTTTCGGCCAAGAAGCTGGCCGCGGATAATGCGTATGCAGCACCGCAATTCTGTCGGAAAATACCTACGAAACTGACATTTCGCAGTTTCAGCTAGGTAAATGCCGATATCTCGCTAGGGCAATCGGCTATCGACGAGTGGACCGGGATTGGTTACATAAACGGTGGGGAATCCCTTTCAATGACTTGCGGAAATTGTAGTTGTCCTTTTTACGACATCCAGTGCGTGGTTGACGACTGCGTGCACGACGTCGAATTCGCTGAGGGCGAGGTCCTGTTCATGCAGGGGCAGGCGAGTTCTGACCTATTTTCCCTGACCGACGGTATGGTCAAGATCTGCACTCACACCCCCGACGGTCGCGAGCAGATCGTGGGGCTGAGTACACCAAGCAATCTGCTGGTCGGCCTGCAGTCCCTCAGTGACGATCGCTACGCCTATACGGCCATCGCAGCGACGCCGGTCAAGGCCTGCAGGATCAACCATCGGGCATTGCTTGCGCGTGTGCGAGACAGGGGTGAGATCGCCATGCGCCTGATTAAGGCGGTGAACGCCCAGCTCGCGTATAGCCGGGCACTGATGGAGGTCGTGGGCCATCGTTGTGCGGCCTCCAAGATCGCGTCATTCATCCTCCTCATGACGCCGAAGGCGGTGCATGGGGCTTGCGAGTTCTCGATGCCTTTTTCCCGCGTCGAGATGGCGAGTATGCTCGGGCTCAGCGAAGAGACTGTGTGCCGTTCGATGGCGACGATGAGGCGCCAGGGTGCTATATATGCACCACGCGGCCACGTGGAAATTCGTGACTGGGATCGCCTGCAGGACATAGCTAATGGCTGCAATGGCGGGCACATGGTGGCATAGTTCCTACGGCGTCTACCTATTGGAGTCGCCGGCTGGCTGTGGCAAATAATGGCTGGCTAAAACACACTAAATCCTGTTCAGGCTGTGTTAATGCACCATGGTGTAAATAGCAAAGCTAGGCAGGGAAATTAACCGTAAGAAGGGAATGTCATGAAGAGCTTATATCGCACCGCAATAGCAGTGTCACTCGCCCTGTTTGCGCCGCTTTCATTCGCGCAGGATGCAGCCGTTATTGAAAACTGTAATGGCTGCCACGGTGATGACGGCGTCAGTCAATGGTCGGATGTGCCGACAATCGCCGGCATGCCGGAATACACACACGCAGATGCTCTGTTCTTCTTCCGCGACAACGAACGCCCCTGCAGTGAAAGCGAGTATCGGCAGGGTGATACCAGTCGGCCGGCCACCACGATGTGCCAGGTCGTTGCTGACCTTGACGATGCCACTCTTGAGGACCTGGCACTGTATTATTTCGAACTGCCGTTCGTTGCTGCGCAGCAGGAATTTGATGCGGGTTTGGCGGCCGCCGGCAAAGCCGTGCATGACGCAGAATGCGAAAAATGCCACTCGGATGGCGGATCGAATCCTGATGACGAGGCAGGAATACTCTCTGGCCAGTGGATGGGCTATATGAAGAACACATTTGCTGAATATGCGTCAGGTGCTCGTGAGCAAGACAAGAAAATGAAAGAGAAAATGGATGCGCTCAGCGAAGCTGACGAAACAGCCCTCTTTCATTACTACGCATCTCAGCAATGAGCGACGGCACGGCCGGAGTTCAATTTGACAAGCTCTTCGCGTCCATCGATGCGATGGATACGGAGAGCTTTTTGAGTTTCATCGCGGAAGACTGCACCTTTCGATTCGGCTCCTCCCCGCCCGTCACGGGCCGTGACGGGATCGGTGCCTCCGT
>CALZHX010000371.1 GCA_945787435.1 uncultured Woeseiaceae bacterium | reverse complement strand
TCTGCAGGCAACGCCTCCGGTATCAACGACGGCGCGGCGGCCTTATTGCTTGCATCGGAAGCCGGCGCCAAGCGCCACAACCTGGAACCCCTGGCACGAATTCTGGGCATGGCTGTTGCCGGCGTGCCGCCACGGACCATGGGCATCGGGCCGGTTCCGGCAACCAACAAGTTACTGCATCGTCTGGGCATGAGCCTGGATAACTTCGACGTACTCGAAATCAATGAAGCCTTTTCTGCACAGGCACTCGCCTGCACCAGGCAACTGGGGCTCGCCGATGACGATCCGAGAATCAATGCCCGAGGCGGCGCAATCGCGTTGGGCCATCCGCTGGGAATGAGTGGCGCGCGGCTCGCGATAACCGCCCTGGATCAACTTCAGCAGGGTGGCGGCAAGCTGGCGCTTTGTACAATGTGCATCGGCGTTGGCCAGGGTATTGCATTGGTCCTTGAGTCACTGGCATAGGCGAGAAAAATGGACGAACTCAATCACGCAATTGAAGACGCTCGCTCGCGATACGTGTCTGCGAATCCCCTGAGTAAGGCTGCGGATGAAAATGCCGCACGCTATTTGCCCGGAGGCAATACGCGAACAGTTCTTCACTACGAGCCTTTCCCGTTGACGATGGTCCGAGGCGAGGGGGCTGAGCTAGCGGACCTGGACGGTCATCGCTACCTCGACATGGTGGGTGAGTACTCCGCCGCCCTGTTCGGTCATTCCGATGAAGTCATCAAGGCGGCGATACTCAAAGCGCTCGACAGCGGTGTCGCCCTGGGTGCGCCGACCGATTACGAACGAGAGCTCGCCGGATTGTTGTGCGAGCGCTACCCGTCGCTTGAGCAGGTCAGGTTCTGCAACTCAGGTACTGAAGCCAATATCATGGCTTTGACCACGGCGAAAATCGTAACCGGTCGCAACAAACTACTGGCCTTCAATGATGCCTACCACGGCGGAGTGATAAAGTTTCTCGGCGGCCGTTGCAAACTTAACATTCCGTTCGACTTTGTCCTTGCGGACTACAACGACATCGAGGGCACCGCAGAACTCATCCGCAGCGAAGGCGAAGAACTTGCTGGCGTAATCATCGAGCCGATCCTGGGCGCCGGCGGTAACATCCAGGGCAATCGGAAGTTCCTGCATATGCTGCGGCGAATGACCAAAGAGATTGGCGCCCTGCTTATTTTCGATGAGGTCAAAACGGCCCGCCTCGGACCGGCGGGGACGCAGGGAATGCTGGGTATCCACCCCGATCTGACGACGTTGGGCAAATTCATCGGTGGGGGGCTTCCGGCGGGCGCGTTTGGCGGCAGTTCCGAGGTCATGGCGCATTACAACCCGAAGCGGGGCAGTAGCCTCGCCCACGCAGGCACTTTCAACAACAACGTGTGTACGATGGCCGCCGGATGCGCGGCGTTGAGCCAGATTTACACGCCGCAGCGTGCTGCGGAATTTCTCGAATGGTCAGAAGCGTTTCGGCTCTCCCTCAACGACATGTTCGCATCGAAAGCCGTGCCGATGTATGCCAATGGAATGGGTTCCATGATCGCGATTCACTTTTCGAGCGAACCAACGAAAAGACCGTCTGATATCACCAGCGGTTGCCGTTCGCTGCGGCCTCTCTTGCACATGGAGCTGCTCCTCGATGGTGTGCTGCTCTGCGGTCGTGGTGACGTGTTCCTGTCACTTCCCATGAACGACTCGAATCTTTCGAAGGCAAGCCTTGCATTGGAGAATTTCGCAGATCGTTACAAACCGCTCATCGAGCGTGTGTTGCAATAGCCTGGTCCGCAGCTGCTATCGCGTCAGTCGGGCGTTGTCTCCGCTAACATCAGGCGGTCGAAGTTGCGGCCGAAAAGTTCGATGGCCCATACGCTTGCCTGCAAGCCATCGCCGCCTCGCAGGCCACTGATGCTGCCTTCATAAACTTGCCATTCCAGGCGTTCTGTACCGATCCTGGCTTCTGCCGTAATCCTCACGAAGGCGTCGTCGGATTCGCTGTACAACTCCAGATCGTAGTTGCCGGCCGGGTCTGTTGTTGTCGTGAACACATTGTCGCCGACGGTGACCACGACACGACCGCCTGTCATCGGCAGCCCTGCTTTGGATGTCACCGTTCCCTCCATTCCGAGCAAGCTGCTACACGCTGCAGGTGCGTTCTTTACGCGAACGACCATGGACGCCAATGCGGAGCGAACCTTTACCTGGCAGGGAGTAGCCTGACCATCGGATAGTGGAATCTGAAAGTCCGCTGCATAGTCAGAGCTAATCCTGAAAGCATCGACCCAGGTTGAGGCGGGAATACCCGACAGCGTCAGAAACGTGCCTTTTTCCTGCAGAGTGTTCGCCTGGACGATGAGTTGCCGACTCTCTTTGTCCCAACTGGCAGTGTTGACAAAGAATGTTCCGGCAGGCCATTGCTCAGCTCTTTCCGTGCTCATGGCGTCGTGATTCGCCAGGGATTCGGAATCTTCAAAGTGTCCAGGGCCTGTCGTCGCGGTCAGCGAGAGGATTGCACCGGCAATCAAGGCAATGGCCAGGGTTGAGATGATCGGATTACGCATTGGTAACCCCCTTTTTTTGTTTTTATTAAGTGTTGAGGGCGCCCGCAAACCATACGCCGGCGTTGCCACACGAACAATCGTCTCCCGCCCGTGGCGTGCAAACACTATGTGTGGCCACCCGGAATTATGTTAAGCGAAGGCTTTTTGTCAAAAACGATGCGCGAAGCGGGGCATACGGCGCCGATCGCGTCGAGCGACAACAACGATAACTGCGACCAGTGCACGGGTCAGGCGCGACGCAGCTAACATACGATCTGCACATGTATACGGATGTCGCCAGAGTAGTAGCACTTTTCTCCTTCTTGCTGTGCCTTTCCGCCTGCGGCGGTGGCTCTGGTAGCAATAAGGCGCCACCGGCTGATCCGCCACCCCCGCCTCCGGGCCCAGTCACGTTCCATTGCAGCAAAGACGCGTCCTGTCCCGAGGTGCTGATCGTTGGCGATCCGCACTCTGAAATTAACAATGCGCCAGATCCGTTCCGTGGCTATGGCGATCCCAGTCTCGAATATGACGCCACCACCGGCACGCTATGGTTGGCATACCGCTGGCTCAATACGCCGACCAGCGATCCGGGTCCGCCATCAGTCTTCGATCTTGGCGTACGAACCCGGCTCGCCAGCAGTGATGACAATGGCGCATCTTTCACTTTCGTGCGCACGGTCAATGATATGCAAATGGAGGCGCATCCAGATACCGGTGTGATGGGATGGAGTACGCATGAAGTATCAACGCTGGTTCAAGAGTCGGCGGGAACGTGGCAGATCTTGTGGCTGAAATACTTCAACCCGTTCGGTACCGTCACCGGTGTCGATGAACGCCAGGAGTTTCTTTACTGGCGCACAACAGCAGCGGCACCCAATCTCCTCGGAGACAACAGCGTCGTTTGGGGAAAGTTTGCAGCGACGTCTGAGTCCTGGGGCGCGCCGATTGATTTCAATTCGATCCCAGAACTCGCTGACTGTATTTTGCAAACTGAACCTGGCATGTTTGCATTCAACGGCGAAACTTACCTCGCAACCTCTTGCCTGGTTGTCGATGCGACAGGCCGGCGAACCGATCTTGAGCGCATAGAGTTATTGCGCCAAACACCGACCGGTTATGATTACATCGGCACCATACTCGACGGGGAGGACGCGGCTGATATCGGCGTGGATACTATTGAACAAGCGGACATCTCAGTTGCGCGTGA
>CALZHX010000370.1 GCA_945787435.1 uncultured Woeseiaceae bacterium | reverse complement strand
GTTTTGCTCCCGATGCTTCGCTATACTAGGCTCAATTCTAAGCCGGGTTATGGTAAGTCCGGCTGTCCACCATGAGGGAAAAATATGGCCGTCGACGTTGCCCAGTTACTGTCGTTCACAGTAAAAAACAACGCCTCCGACCTGCACTTGTCTGGCGGTGTGCCGCCGATGATTCGTGTTGATGGCGACATCAAGCGTGTCAACATGCCTGCGCTGACCCATAAAGACGTCAATAGCATGGTGTACGACATCATGAATGACAAGCAGCGCAAGGACTATGAGGAATTTCTCGAGACAGATTTCTCGTTTGAAATACCGAAGCTCGCTCGTTTTCGTGTGAACGCCTTCAACCAGAATCGTGGCTCGGCTGCCGTTTTTCGTACCATTCCCTCAGAGATCCTGACACTCGATGATCTGGGCGCACCGTCAATCTTCAAGGATGTCTCGATGCATCCCAGGGGAATCGTGCTCGTAACCGGTCCGACCGGTTCCGGTAAGTCCACCACGCTGGCGGCCATGGTCGATTACATCAACGACAACAAGCCCGACCATATTCTGACGATTGAAGACCCAATCGAATTCGTACACGAATCCAAGAAATGCCTTATCAATCAACGCGAAGTGCATCGCGACACCTTGGGCTTTAACGAAGCGCTGCGCTCAGCCCTGCGCGAAGACCCGGACGTGATTCTCGTCGGCGAGCTTCGTGACCTCGAGACAATTCGGCTGGCGCTAACCGCCGCAGAAACCGGACATCTTGTATTCGGAACGCTGCACACGAGTTCAGCCGCAAAGACGATCGATCGTATCGTCGATGTGTTTCCCGCGGCTGAAAAGGAAATGGTTCGATCCATGTTGTCCGAATCGCTACGCGCGGTTATCTCGCAGACGCTACTCAAAAAGGTCGGTGGCGGTCGAATCGCAGCACACGAAATCATGATAGGAACACCGGCCATTCGAAACCTGATTCGCGAAGGCAAGATTGCGCAAATGTACTCAGCCATTCAGACAGGCCAGGGAGCTGGCATGCACACGCTCGATCAGAATCTTGCGGAGTTGATGACGAAGGGTCTCATCAACAAGGAAGAAGCTCGGTTCCGCGCGGTGCAGAAAGAGAATTTCTAGGAACAGCAACAGGCTGTCCTTGAGGGAGATAGGGTAGATGGAACGCGAACAAGCGATACGACTGACGCAGAATCTGCTCAGGAAAATGGTCGAGCGCGAAGGCTCGGATTTATTCCTGACCAAGGGTTTTCCGCCAGCGATCAAGGTCGACGGCACGATTCACAAGGCGACCGACAATCCCCTGAGTTCTGACCAGGCGGCGATCATGGTTCGCGCGATCATGAACGATAAGCAGATCAAGGAATTCGACGCGACGAAAGAGTGTAATTTCGCTATCGCGCCGCAAGGCATCGGCCGCTTCCGCGTCAGCGCTTTCATTCAGCAGGGTCACGTGGGTGCCGTTCTTCGCACCATCACCACCGAAATCCCGACGCTCGAGGATCTCGAGCTACCGCCCATTCTCAAAGATGTCGTAATGAACAAGCGCGGTCTCTGTATCGTTGTTGGCGGTACCGGATCAGGTAAGTCGACAACGCTTGCCGCGATGATCGGACACCGCAACGAGAACTCGCGCGGCCATATCGTTTCGATCGAGGACCCGGTCGAGTACGTGCATCCTCACAATGGCTGTGTCATTACGCAGCGCGAGGTCGGGGTCGATACCGAAACCTGGCACGCGGCGCTCAAGAACACGCTTCGTCAGGCACCTGACGTCATACTGATCGGTGAGATTCGCGATCGCGACACGATGGAGTACGGCATTCAGTTCGCAGAAACCGGCCATCTGTGCCTCGCAACTCTTCACGCGAACAGCGCGAACCAGGCGCTTGATCGAATCATCAACTTTTTTCCCGAGGAGCGCCGCCAGCAATTGCTGATGGACCTCTCGCTGAATACCAAGGCATTTATCTCGCAGCGGCTCGTGCCAAGAGAGGGCGGTGTCGGTCGTATTGCAGCAATGGAGATCATGCTCAATACGCCGCTGGTTGCCGACTTGATATTCAAGGGCGAGGTTGGCCAGATCAAGGAGATCATGGCCAAATCTACGCGACTCGGCATGCAGACCTTCGACCAGTCTTTGTTCGACCTTTATGAGCAGGGCATGATTACCTACGAAGAAGCCATGCGTAACGCTGATTCGAAGAACGAATTGCGTCTGCGCGTCAAACTTGAGAGCAAACGCGACTCTTCGATCGCAGACCAGCAGTCAGAGAGCCTCAAGATCATGGAAGAGGATTCTGCTCAGACTTTCTGAGCCTCACGGACGATGACCTAAAATGAACGTTAAGCCGCTATTCAAATTGATGGTAGAAAAGAAGGCATCGGATCTCTTCTTCGCCCCGTTTTCTCCCGCGAAAATCAAAATCGACGGCAAGATCATGCCGGTCAACAAGCTCGAGATGACGCCCAAGATGGTCAAGCAGGCGGCTATTGAACTCATGACAGAGAATCAGCTCGAGACCTTTTCACGAGAGCTCGAGGTTGATTTCGCGATATCTGAGCCCGGACTGGGCCGGTTTCGCGTCAATGTTTTCCACCAGCGCAGTAACGTTGCGATGGTATTGCGTTACATCACGTCGGAATTGCCAACTCTCGACGAACTCGATATGCCGGAGCAGCTTAAGGACCTGATCATGCTGCGTCGCGGCCTCATCCTGATGGTGGGTGCGACCGGTTGTGGCAAGTCAACGACGCTTGCGGCTATGGTGAATCACCGCAATGAAAAGACGTCTTCGCACATTATTACGATTGAAGACCCGATTGAGTTCCTGCACCCCAACAAAAAGTCGATCGTCAACCAGCGTGAGGTCGGACTGGATACGAAGTCATACGGACGTGCGCTGAAGAGCGCGATGCGCGCTGCGCCTGATCTGATTCAGATCGGTGAGATTCGCGATACTGAATCCATGCAGGCAGCGCTGGACATGGCCGGTACCGGACACCTGGTCGAAGGCACTTTGCACTCGAACAATGCTTCGGAAACCCTCGATCGAATCATCAACATGTTCCCGCAGGAACAGCATGGGCAGGTGTTCATGGACCTCGCGCACTACATGCGCGCCATTCTCTCGCAGCGGCTCGTGCGTTCTCGCAGCG
>CALZHX010000369.1 GCA_945787435.1 uncultured Woeseiaceae bacterium | reverse complement strand
CCTGAAGCCACGACCGTCCGCCATGACCAGGTCATTGGGATAGTCCTCGTTCTCCGGCTCGTCCTCGGCATTCAGATGATAGAGGTTGCCAAGAAACTCGTCGAAACCATGGGTCGTTGGCAAGTGCTCGTCGAGGTCGCCGAGATGGTTCTTGCCGAACTGCCCTGTCGCGTAGCCTTGTCTCTTGAGAAGCGCAGCGATGGTCGCGTCCTGTTCCTTCATACCCTGTGGAGCCCCCGGCAGGCCGACTTTGGAAAGCCCTGTGCGGAAGGCCGTCTGCCCGGTGATGAAGGTGGATCTGCCGGCTGTACAAGACTGCTCGGCGTAGTAATCCGTGAAGATGATGCCTTCACTGGCGATCCGGTCGATGTTGGGTGTCTGGTAGCCGACCAGCCCCATCGTGTAGGCCGAGATGTTGGTCATCCCGATATCGTCGCCCCAGATAACTAGTATGTTTGGTTTATCCTGCGCGGCTGCCATTGACGCAATGGTCAGTGTGGCCAGCACGACTATTGCTTTGCCGAATATTCTGATTTTCATCTTCTTACCCCTGATTACTGCGATACATAAAATCTGTCTGATCAAATTAAGTCCGGTCAGAAACCCGGTATTGTGTAGGTCACGTTAAATCGATACGAATTCTCGACTGCCGAACCTTTCCAACTGTCATAGACAGCGGTTGTCTGATACTCAAAGTAGTAATTCCAGGATCCTTTCTCCTTGACAAGTACTCTGCCGACACGCACGCCGATGGGCACCTTCCATTTGCTTGAATCCCAGTCGTACTGAATAACCATGTCGCCATTGCCAACGTACCAACCACTGCCGAGGCGATAGTTGAGGAATGGTGCAATACCGAGAGGATTCGTATCACTGGTTCCGGGCGGCAGGGTCACCGGATTAATGGACCGCCACGACTGCGTAAGCAAGGCCCCATAAAACCACTTGCCTTTGGCATTCACCCAGGCGGCGGCAAATCCATAGCCCCACTCGTCTTTCGCTACTTCCTCGTCACCTGGCAACGTGATCAGCGGGCCGATACCCATTCTGCCGGTGCCCCAGTCCCAGCTCTTGGGAATGATCAGACCGAATATTTCTGTGTTGCCGATTCCCGATTCGCCCTGAGGATTCTCATAGTGCCGCAGAGTTATTCGCGGAAGGATCGTGAATTTCTCGTAGGCCAGCGGCATCACAATACGCAGCTGCAGGTAGTCGGTCATGCCTTCAGGCCTTGGCTGGCCGTTACTCAGAATGTCGTCGTGATAGTCCGGCATCGTTTGATACGCGAGCTGGAATGACCACTGGGTCGCAGTCGAGTCCAGCGCCTTGGTTTCCGCATCACTGTCTTGTGAGTAAGCAAGTTGAGCGGGCGCAAAAACAATCGACGCAACGAGCGTTGCGATCGACAATCGTCGGGTATTCATACGACTTTCCTCATGTTCTTTAGATTCATTCTTATCGCTTCAAGATAACATTGTAGGCACACAAACTGCACCTCTCTCTACGTAAAAACCGATGCGCACCGAGGTCACCAGGCACTGCCGACGGTCAGGTAAATTGATGTGTCCTCCGGCCCTCTCGCCACATCCATACCGAGCTGCATGCCGAGCTCTCGCGCGATACGGTAGCGAAACCCGAGACCTCCGGCTGCGACAGTTTCCCCTTCCGTGGAAAATGCATCCACCGTCGTTGTCTTACCGGCGCCGGCAAAAATGACGGTGGTCCAGCGAGGTGTTACGCCCCACAAGTATTCTACTTCTACGGTCACGACCTCCTCGCCTTGATAGCGCAAAGCCGGAATGCCGCGAAGACTGACGAAGGGATAGCCGAAAAAGGGTACGTCGCCGTCGACAGTCTCCGCGTCAAGGCGCAGGCCGAGGCTGGAGTAATCGCCAAATGGCGTGAAGTGCTGGAGTGAGCCGGCAATATGGTCGTAGTCGAAGTCACTGCCCCATCGTTTGTCGTAGTTGCGAAACTCCAAAATACCTTTCAGGCCATTGGTCGGAGTGAATGTAGTGTTACGCCCGTCGTACTCGACAAATACACTCAGTCCGCCTTGCTCAAATTCGAATTGCGGTTCGGGCAGGCCCGGGTCGGGGTCTCCACCAAGATCGAAGGAGTTCTCGGCATTGATGTAAAGGTAGTTACCTCCCAGCCACCAGTTGGATTCCCTGAGCCGGAATTGGACCTGCTGGTAAAGAAATGCGCCATCGACGTTGAATTTTATTCCCGCGTCTACGTCGCTTTGTTGTCCGACGTCCGGGTAGAAACTCAGGTTGACGTCCGCTTGTGCAATTGCACCCAGGTAGCGCACATGATCGTTTTTCCAGACGCCGGAGTGCGCGCCACCGTAAAGAGAAGTACCGTTGTCGGTACCGGCAGCGAACCCCACACTGATGCTCGGGGGCCCACTGTGCGAATGCACGTCCTGGTCTAATTCATCCGACGGATGGAAATACGCTACGGCCAGGCCGGCCCCGAAGCCCACAGCAGGTTCAGTAATAATGATCGGTACCGGAAAGAAGCCGGTAGCGCTCGATAAGTAGTTGCCGATATCCAGTTTGCCGTCTTCGGCATCGATCATGTTCTCGTCAAACCATTTTGAAGTGGACTCGATCCACCCGGCATGGCTGTCTGGCGCCTGGAACGCGAGCACGAAGACGGCAATTACTGCTAGCCCTGTTTGTCGAATCTTCAACCTCTTAGAATGTCGCCTGGACGAACACAACCGGTCCGAAGTATTCGAAGTCGAACTCACCGTCCAGCTCCGAGCCCTTAGACTTGACGTTGGCATTGAAATACCGGATCCCGATGCCGCCACCGAAATTCCGGAACGGCTGCCAGGATAAGTCTGCGTCAGCTTCGATGATCGAGCCGTCGATCGAGTCGATCTCGAGCGCAAAGCCGATAGCCTGGAGATTTAACGCCACCGTAGGCGAGATTGCATACGCGTAAGACAAGCCGAAATGCGGCAGAGGCGCTGTGACTTCTTCTTGTTCCGCACCCGTGGTTGCAGCAGGGCAGCCCGGCGGCGTCGTCGGTATCGTGGTGAGGTCACAGACGTTGCCGCTCAATTGGAGACCTAAGTTAAGACTTGCGATATGCAGACCAGCCTTGACCTGCAGGTCCGATCGTTCGCTGCGCATCAGCGAGAAACCCCAGGTCAGCCGGTTGACGCCGGTGTCGAAAGCGGTGGCGACCGAGCCGCTCTCGATAAAGGTGTCGCCAACCTGGAGCGGCGGCGTGAACGTGCCGGATTCGCCACCGTCACGATTCAGCGAAAAGCCCTCAAATTCCAGCGTATTGCGCTGCGAAATCCGCCAGCGTATGCCGCCCCAGGCAGCACCTTTGCTGTCTTCAACGCCGAGCTGGTCCTCGATGGAAATCGGCGGACCCGGCGGCACTATTTCCCCATTGATGTTTATGGTCGTGTCGACCTCTGCCCAGAACCCACCGAGATAGACCTTGAACGGATCATCCATCTGATGATTGAAACCATCTTGTGCGGTCGCTGTCAGCGGCAACAGCAAAGGAAGGGAAGCAATCAGAACTAATTTTTTGGGTGAGAACATCATGGCTTTGTCTCCTTGTTTCAACTTGTATTCATGGAAATTTGTGGCTCGTTGCACGCCCAGTAGATCGCATCGATCAGTGCCTGGTCGTCAACCGGTTTTCGAAAGTAGCCTGCCGCACCTATTTGCTTTATCTGTTCGCGCGTCTCAGGAGTGTCGTACGCTGTAATAAAAATCACAGGAATATTGAGGCCACGTTGTTCCAGGCGCAGCGGTAGATCGAGACTATTCGTACCTTCGGTATGCACATCGGCAACAATGCATGTAGAGGCGCACTCTACTGACGTTGCCAGAAAATCATCCACGCAAGAGTAGGCAGACGCTTTAAAGCCCGCTGCATGCAAAAGGCGCAGCAACGCACGTCGCAATGATTCTTCATCATCAATGATATAGACCTGTATCTGTTCGCGCGGGGCGGGCATTCCAATCAGGCTTTCGGCAAATAGGACTTAAATTAAGGGTCTTGGACCTTAGAATCCTGTAAGTCTATGATTGGACGCCAATAGATGGCCGATGGCTATTGGACCTTGGTCCAATAAGTAGAAACCCTTACGCAGGGGTCAGTTGATCCCGGCTCTGGCGCATAGCTGTACCAGTTCCGCCAGCGAGCGCACGCCGGTTTTCTTCATCACATGGCCCCGGTGTACCTTGACAGTTTTTTCGGCGATGCCCAGCTCGGCCGCTATCTGTTTGTTCAGCGCACCGTTTATGATGCGATGCATAACCTGCATTTCACGCGGCGATAGTGACGAGAGCCGATTGCTCAGGGCAGCCTTGTCCCGGGCACCGACCAAGGCGGTTTCTATTGCCCGCAGGAGATCTTCTTCATCGGCGGGCTTGGTCAGAAAATCGACCGCGCCCCGCTTCATGGCAGCGACACTTGCCGGAATGTCACCATGCCCGCTCAGGAACACCAGGCCCAGCGGGAGTTTGTTGCTCACCAGTTTCTGCTGCAGGGCCAGGCCATCCATGCCGGGCATCGCAAGGTCCAGCACGGCACAGGCAGGTTCCACACTGTTGGCACGATCAAGAAATTCTTCCGCAGAAGCAAATTCCTCCACTTCATAACCAGAATTGACCAGTAGGCGGCGCAGACCGCGCCTTACCGACTCATCATCATCTACTACAATCACTTTCCCTGCTGTCGCGGTCATGCGTGTCGGTATCCGTCTGCGAACGGTAGCGTGAAGCACACTTCAGTCCCGCTTGAGCCTGTTCGCTCCACCCAAATCCGACCACCATTCCGCTCGACAATGCGTCGGCAAATAACCAGGCCCATGCCAAGGCCACCTTTCTGGCTGGCGACAAAGGGCGTAAACAGTTGTTCGAGTAATTTCTCATCAATACCGGGCCCTTGATCCAGTACGCTTACCCGCACCCCGTCGTTACTGGCTGCCGCAGACAACCGGATATGCCGCTCAGAACGGCGGATGGCATCCAAAGCATGAATCGCGTTCATGAGCAGGTTCATGATGACTTGTTGAATCTGCACCTTGTTCCCGCGGGCGAATGGGATGTCTTGAGCCAGGTCAATTTTTACTGTCACATCATGCGCGCTGAATTCACCATGCAATAATCTGGCGACAAATTTTATAGCTGAATAAATATCAACCGGCGTTGACTCATCCGTCTCCTCACGCAGCATGGCGCGTAAGCCATGAACAACGTCCCCGGCACGCTTGTCGTCCGCGATGATGTCTTCGAAGATCTCACCGATTTCCACGAGATCGGGATTTTCTGTTTTCAGAATGCGTCGTCCTGCCTGAGCGTTACTCAATACCGCCGACAGCGGCTGATTCAACTCATGCGCCAGACCCGCAGCGACCTCACCCAGCACGACCGCACGACTCATGCGATCCAGGTCCCGGCGAGTTTGCAGCAATTCATGCTGTGTTGCGATCCACTCATTCATAAGCTGATATGTCAGCGCCGCAACAATCGCCAGAAAAGCAAAACCAATCATGTAAGGCATGCGAATGAGGCCCATGTCTACCAACGGAGTATGAATACCGGCCAGCAAAATGAAGAGGACACTACTGCCACCGACGATAATGGCGCGATTGTGTCGGTCCCGGCGCCAGGAATGCCAGGTTGCTTGCGCGAGAAAAACAAGAATAAGAAGACTCGCTATATCAGACCATATTTTAAACGGATGAACGATGCCGACGGGATGGCTGAATGACTCACCCCAGAAGGTCTCCGACCGGTCGATAGCCGTTAGTTCACTGAAAACAACACCACTTGGCGACAAGAGACTCGAGATCAGTGTAATCGTCCAAAGGAGAACAATCACTCCGAGCAACCAGCTTGATCCCGCTTGCAGAAACACACGCGTGAAGCAGAGCAGTGACATCAGCATGACGAAAATCGCAATGGTGCCAAGTTTCATAATGAAGATGTATTGATCAACATCTGTTGTCAGTAGCAACAACATCTCCAGAATGACATTGCAGCCTACCGCCGTGGCCATAACAGCGATAATCAGATAGTCGATTTTACGAGTGCCACGCCACCACAGCATCAAGTG
>CALZHX010000368.1 GCA_945787435.1 uncultured Woeseiaceae bacterium | reverse complement strand
TCGTCCATGATTTTCTCGAGACGTTGCAGACCATGGAGCGGCAGCATGTAACTGGGTGAAACCGTGCCGGCAACGATTTCATTGCGGCCCACTTCGTAGTTCTCCATCGGCTGGAAAACAACCTTCTTCAAATTCTGGTACTCGGCCTCATTTACCTGCGGCCGCTCCTTGCCCAGATCCTTCACATAGTTGACTGCCGCCTTCGCGGCGATCCGACCTTCTGCAAACGAGCCTGACGAGAACTTGTGGGCAGTGCCGCCAATGGTGTCACCGGCGCCGAAAAGTCCGTCAACGGTCATCATGCGGTTATAGCCCCACTGGTACTCGGACGGGGCGTAGTCCTCCGGACCACTGGCCCACGCGCCGGAGCAAGTGGCGTGCGAACCCATGACATAGGGTTCTGACGTCGTTAATTCGGGGTTCGTGTGCTTGGGATCGATATTTTGCGATGCCCACACGACCGCCTGACCAATTGTCATGCCGAGGAAGTTCTCCCAGCCGATGGTCTCTTTGTGCGGATCCTGGAATGCTTCCTTCGTTACCATCCGAATAGGGCCTCTGCCGGCCTTTACTTCTTCAAGGATGGCGTGATTTCGCAGACAGGTTGGCACCGGGTGCCGGTCTATGTAATCACCAACAAGCTCTTTGGTGTTCTCATACCAGTTGGACTCGTACTCATCACCGTAGGCGTTTTGTGTGTAGGTTTTCAGATGCAGGAAGTAGGCACCGACCGGACCGTAACCGTCCTTGAATCGAGTGAGAACGATACGGTTCTCCATCTGTGTCATCTTGGCGCCGGCGAGAATCGGCAACGCGTAAGCTGACGCACTGCTCCATGGCGCATACCAGGTGCGTCCCATGCCCTCGCCGACCGCACGAGGTTTGTAAATGTGCGATGCGCCGCCGGCGGCGACGATAACGGCCGGCGCACGAAAGACGTAGAAGTCGCCCGTACGGACATTAAAACCAACAGCGCCAGCGACACGGTTGGCTTTCGACTTGTCCATCAGGAGGTGCGTCACCATGATCCGGTTGTAGACTTTGGTGGCGGCTTTGCGTGCGGCCTCGGCGACAATTGGCTTGTAGCTTTCGCCGTGAATCATGATCTGCCATTTGCCTTCGCGCATGTACTGCCCGGTTTCCGGGTCTTTCATGATGGGCAGGCCCCACTCTTCGAACTTGTGCACTGAAGAGTCGACATGACGGGCGATATCGTAGCCCAGGTCCTCGCGCACGAGACCCATCAGGTCATTACGGGCGTAACGAACGTGGTCCTCGGGCTGGTTCTCGTCCCACTGCATACCCATGTAGCAGTTGATCGCGTACAGGCCCTGAGCAACAGCACCGCTGCGTTCGATATTCGCCTTCTCGACGCAGACGATATTCAGGTCGCGACCCCAGTAACGAGCCTCATACGTGGCGCCGCAGCCAGCCATTCCGCCGCCGATAACGAGCACGTCGGAATCGACATATACCGTTTTTCTCCCCGACAGCAGGCCCATCACACGACTCCTTGTTTGAGTTTATCTGGCGTTAACGCGGGTAATTTCTCGATGTTGAGCGCGTCCGGCTCATGTGCGAGCTCCTGGCTCTTCAATGCGTCGTCGCTCGGTGCTTCGTATTCCTGCGGTGACTTGATCGACCCCCAGGGTGTGGTGCGAATCGGCGACTCGAAATTCTTCTCACGGCCGTCCCGAAATATGACCTTCCAGGAAATCGTGCCTTTCTTTTCTTCGCGAAGCACGCGAACGCTGTGGCCAAGAGGAGCAAAGTCTGCGTAACCGCGCACGTCGATTGCGTTTTGTGGGCACGCCTTCACGCAGGAATAGCACTCCCAGCAGAAATTGGGCTCGATGTTGTAGGCACGACGGTAGGTCTTGTCGATGTGCATGATGTCGGACGGGCAAATATCCACACAATGTCCGCAGCCGTCACAACGAGTCATGTAAACAAATGTAGGCATGTTTGTTCCTTAGGCCGATTAGTAGTGGCGGGGTTGTTCGACGGGACTGCCAAGCGTCTCAGGTACGTCGGCGGGAGCCGGCAGATTACTTCTCGAACCGTTCGCCGCCGACACTCGTTTCTCGAAGGCTGCCGCGGGTTTGAAAAACATGTGGGCGAATTTCGACCACGGTACGGAACCGAACAGCACTGTCGTGGCAATAATGTGCAAACCGAAGGCCACCATCGCCCATGAATTGCCCGTTGCCTGCAAGTAAGACCAGATTAATGCAAACGTCGCGCTCGCAAGCAGCGAGAGAACGAACAGGTCGGCACGCATAATGCGAAACGGGGAACTGCCCTCTGCTGCGACATCGACACGAATAAAGAACCAGAACCAGTAACCGCCGAGGCAGACCATCAGTGCACCGATGTGCCACAACTGGGGAAGAATGGCCGGTGTCGACGCGGCAGGCGTTGCATACGAAAACACCATGATCGCCGTAGTAACTGCAAAAATAATGAAACCGTACATCGTCAGGAGGTGAGCAATTCTGCGGCGCGGGTTGCAGAATTCACCGGAAGCGGCGACATCGACCACAGCGGTCTTGATCGCCATCGATACCATTGCGCCGCCAGCAACTTTTTGCGTCGCCCTTGCTTTGGACTTTCTCATGTTCTCGCGGAAATACCTGGCGCTCTTCTTGTGCAGAACGTCGTAGATCGTGCCCGCGGCGACCAGGACTACCATAACGACAATGTATGTCTGCATGACACTGGGCGATATGAACGCCGACAGCTCGGCGAACGGATTACTCG
>CALZHX010000367.1 GCA_945787435.1 uncultured Woeseiaceae bacterium | reverse complement strand
TTGTGGCAATTGTTTCTGCCGCACAAACGCTAAACCCAGAGCGTGTTGAACTGCCGCTTTATCCCTGACTTTAAACAGCGCCTTCTGTAGCAATTCGACACCTGCTGCATCATCATTCAAAGCGCGATAAAGATCAGCTAAATATAAATAGGCAGGCACATAAAAAGACGCGGTGGATATTGCCTGTTGATATAATTGTTTAGCTTTTTGTCTGTCGCCTGTTTGCGCGTAGTAATTCGCCAGGTTGACCAATGACTCCGGTCTATCGGCGTTAAATAATTCTGATTTCACATATTCATCAATGGATTCTTTAAATCTGGCGGCAACTTCTGCTCCACTACCTTGTAATGAGCTTCCTGTCAGTGAACTTGCTGCCAATATGCGTGTGCTGCGCATATCGTCATATAATAAAGGTATTACAAAGGGTAATCGGTGCTGTTGCGCAATAGTATCAAGTGTATTAGCCAGACCAAATCCCACTAGCGGTTGCTTATCATTAGCCGCCAGTTGCAACACCGAGGCTGATTCTCTCGAAAGATAAGGTGGCAATAGCGTGACTGCGGTTGCTCTGGCGATAGCGGGTTGTGATTCATCAAGTATTAATTGGCTTAATAACTTCTCTGCACCAGGCAACACCTGACGGCCTGCATGTAATGCTTCAGCATAATGCGGCTTATCAGGTGTACCATATTTTTTCGCCAGCACATCCGCAGCCCATTGTGCAGATTTATCAGTGTGGCAGTTATTACATGCATTCGGTGTAGAGATTCGTACAGATAAGTCTGGGCGGGGTATGCGTATACTATGGTCGCGCCTTGGGTCCACCACCATATAGGTTTTTTCTGGCATATGACAACTAACACATTGCGCGCCATCTGTATTCGCCTTGTGCAAATGATGCTGTTCCGTATTGTACTTTTCAGGCAGATGGCATTGTGCACATAAATCATTACCTTCTGTGCGAAGCTTTATACTATGAGGTTCATGACAATCACTGCAGGTAACACCTGCATGGAACATCTTGCTTTGCACAAATGAACCGTAGACATAAACCTCGCCGTTAATCTGACCATCGTCAAAATATAGCGGCTCTGTTAGTAACGAAACTTTGAAGTTATCCAATAATGCATCGCCAGGTCTTGCGCCATGCCTGATTGCCCCACGTCTGGAGTGACACTGGGCACAGGTTTCGATTTCAATATTGGTGGTTTTTTTCTGGGCACGTAGCGCGCTGCCTGTCTTGGCATTCATCTTCCATTCAACATTTTTGCGCTCATTAAAGGCAATAGAAAAACCCTTGTTTTTGAGACTTTTATATTCGCCTCCCTCTTCTTTTAATTCGCTCCATGCTATGTGATTAGAAGCCGGCCCATGACAGGCTTCACAGCCCACATCAATTTCTGACCAGATTGTATTATATTCTCTGGTTTTTAAATCATAGTTTTTATGCAAATTAGTGGAATGACAATCCGCACACATGAAATTCCAGTTTTGATTAATACCCGTCCAGTGCAATTCATCGTTATGCTTAATGTGCTCATCGGGATACAAATGAAACCAACGCTGGCCACCCTGTTGTTTGCTACGTGTATCCCAGGCAATACTCAACACCTGGTAATGCCCTTTAGGGAATTTGATTAAATACTGCTGTAATGGATCAACACCGAAGGTGTAGGCAATTGGGTATTCTGTTAATTTTCCATCCGGTCCATCTGTGCGCACGAAAAACTGATCGTCTTTTTTGAAAAATTCAGAGACAGTTCCAAAATAGTTAAACGTGGTGTTATTGAAATCTCCCGCTACCGTTTCTTCTGTAGCCGGTTGCATGGCTAAATCATGATGCGAGTTTTGCCATGCCTTATGTTCCTGCGCATGGCAACTGGCGCACTTTTGTGATCCGACATAACTTGGTGACGGTTCAGTCGCGTGAGAGTTGTCACTGCATCCAAATAATAAAAAGGAAAACAATAAGAAAGTTGTTGTCTTGAACATTTAAGTTCCTGGAAACAGGACACCCGCAAATGCCCCTCCCTTCTGAATATTTATTTGACTAAGTGCTTGCCGAATTCCAATAATTTTGAAAGTCAGTGTTCGTTACCTGCTCTAAAACTGGATTTGCAACGAAGCCCCCAGGATCGTCGCCGTGTCTATGTTCGGCAGGGCCGAATCTGCCACTTGCGCGTCCAGATTCAAGTGCACTGCCGGGGTGAGTTCGATGTTGTAGAAGAATTCCACCACAGTGGATGTGTCATCGATTCCAACGGCAGTTAAAAAACGACCGGGCTGCAATTTATTGTAGCTGTAGCCGAGCCCCATGCTGTCATTGTCACGACCGGGGATCAGGCCTTTGGCGTTGACACCGGCGCTGACGACATAGTCAACGGGGTTAGTATCCTTGTCGGCAGTCTGTACACGGAAAAAGACACCCACGCCTTGCAAATCCTGGCGTCCGTTGGTGCTATCGACAGGTTGCGAGGAGTCCCCTTCTACCCGCAGGTATTGCCAGAAGTCGGCCGAAACAGCCCAGGTGGAATCCTTGGTGCTCGGTGTCAACTGTCCTTGATCAATGTTGATACGACCGTTTATTTCGTTGAAGTTACCAT
>CALZHX010000366.1 GCA_945787435.1 uncultured Woeseiaceae bacterium | reverse complement strand
TCGGTACAACTACGGTCTCGCGCTGAAAGGCCTGGCCCGGGACTACGGCAAGAAGCGCGACTACCCGGCAGCAATCAAAGCGTATGAGGCGTCCCTGCAACTCAAAGAGCCTGATGGGACTGACTTGCTGGCCTATGCCGACCTCTTACTGCTCGCCCGCGATCCCGATGCGGCGCAACAGGCAGTAGATCGCGCAATGAAGGCAGGATCCGACCTGTCCGCCGCGCACCTGATCGCTGCCCGCTGTGCCCGGCTCAAGGGCGACTACGAAGAGGCTCGCCGGCATCTGCGAACCGCCATCGAGAAGCGGCCCGCGTTTGGTGAGGCCTGGCAGTTGTTGCTCGACATTGAGTCGCAGGAAGAGCTGCCGAACCTTGCGGCTGAATGCGCCCGGCTCGCAGGCTATGAGGATGACCAGCTGAGAAACCGGGTCTTGCTCGCCATGACGTCGGGACGTGCCTACGAGAAGCTCAACGAATACCCGCTGGCATTTGAACAATTTCAAACAGGCAACGAGTACCAGATCGCGGACCAGGCGAGTCGGAATGTACGCTACGACGAGGACGAATTCGAAAGTCTCGCTGCGCGTGCAGTCCAGACTTTTCGGGGCGCTGCCGACGTCCGCACGGATGTAAACCCGGCCACGCAGCCGATTTTCATTGTTGGCATGCCGCGTTCCGGAACGACGCTGGTCGAGCGCATACTTGGCGGCCTTGATGGTGTTGTAATCGGCGGCGAGAGTGAATCGATTGGTGTCATCGCAAGCCAGCTCTATCGGAACCTGGAGCAAGGTAGAGACGTCGACCGAAGTGATTTAGCCAGCGACTACTGGCGGCGCGAGCTGTGCGAACCCTGTCGCCGTACCGACAAGATGCCGAATAATTTCTGGCATGTCGGACTTATTGCCGAGATGTTTCCGGCTGCACCGGTCATCTACATGCGTCGGGATCCGCGCGACGTGTGCATGTCGATATTTTCACGGGTATTTTCGGATGGCCATCCGTATGCGACCCGCTTTGAGTGGCTAGCCCATTTCTACAAGCTGTCTGTTGATCTCATGCGGCACTGGGTTGACGTGTATCCATCCCGGATCATTGAAGTGTCGTACGAGAAACTCATCGACCACCCGGAATCCGAAACGCAGGCCATCGCTGAACACTGCGGGCTCGACTGGGTGTCCGAGTGTCTCAATTTTCATGAGCGTAGCGGGGCAAGTTTTACCTATAGTGAGATGCAGGTCCGGGAGCCGCTGAATCGTAAAGGTATCGATGCCTGGCGTCGCTACGAATCACCGCTTGGACCGCTGACGGACGCGCTCCACCTGAGAGGGCTGCTGGATCAGAATTAGTTTCAGGTCTTCCGACCGCGGTATTGCCAGCCGATAACGAAGTCATCTGCCGCGCCTGCGCCGGCGGGTAACTCTCCAGCAGCTTCGGTACTTACGCCGTTGGCCTCGAGCAGTTTGATAACTGCATCAAATCCAGGCTTGTCCAGAGCGCAGTCTTCGAGAAACTGCAGGCGATCACGATCGGCGGTGAGCCGCATCTGCATCGTGGCGCACAGCTCGCGAGCGCCCTGCCGATTGCTCGTGGTGACCAGCTGGATAGCCTGGTTGATTCCCTCAAAAATTTGTCCGCTAATGCCGGGAGTACGGACGATTTCCGACGCGAGATGGGCCTGTCCCGCAGCTTCGAGGTCATCGGCTGGCGTATCGCTGGCAACGAAGACTGCCAGTTTCTGCAATACGCCATCATCCGCCAGCAACGCATCCATCTCGAAGCGGCGTGTCGCGGCTGGCGCCACGATTTCGCTGCTTGCGCGATGCATAAGAAGTTGCACGACCCCGCCACGAACAATGACGCGAACGGCCTCGGGAATCGTCTGTTGCAGTGGGGTGTATTCGATACCGAATTGGCTCGTGGCGGCATCAAAGCAGCCATCGTCGAACGGCAGTGAGCAGATATCGGTACCACCGCGAAAATCGACCGAAGCCAACTCGCCCGGCGTTGATAAAAAACGCACAGGATCGATGTCCGCCTTGTCGACGCCGGTTATAACCAGGTCGGGATTCTCGCCGAGAAGTGCGGCGGGTACGGTGCCATTGCCGGTTGCGAGGTCAATTACAGTTCCACCTGTGTGCAAAGCCGCTGCAAGGCTGCACCAGAATGCCTGAATTGCTGCCGCGTCGTCTGCCGAGTGATTCGCCTCTGCACTGTCGAGACGATCAGCTTGCCAATACAGGGTCCAGGGTTCGTTCATCAGTACTGCAATTGCTCAACAGGGGCGCAGTAACAAGAGTCCGAGATGTCTTTTATTCTCGATGCTGTATTGCCGCCGGAACAGATCTTCGCTTCATGTAACTGACAGACAAGTTGCTCGTCACGATCTTCAGGCAAGGGGGTTCCGGCCGACGTGCAACCGAGAAGAAAACTGCAAATCAAGAGTAAAAACGTCAGCTGCAGGAACAGGAAGGGTATTCCCTCTTGATTCTCGACCCGACAAATCCTGTGCACACCTTTAGATTGCCTCTTTCGCAGAAAATCTGCTGGGCACGCTCGCCAGGTGCGGGCGCTGCTGTTGTAGTACATCCCGCCAGTGCAACAATCGATA
>CALZHX010000365.1 GCA_945787435.1 uncultured Woeseiaceae bacterium | reverse complement strand
TCTCATTGGTCAACGACGAAACCCAAAAATCCCTTGACATCAGGGCCTTAGATGCCCTAGCGTAGAGCCTGCAACGGGGATACGCTCCCCCGCCCCCTGTTGCAAAGCCTGAAGGGGTTTACACTCCACGGCAGGCCCCCTGCGCAAGCGGGGGGCCATTTTTTTGTCTGCGCGATATGACTGACGAAAACACTGACAAGCGGATCCTGCGTAGCACGTTCAGACCAGTCGGCTGGCTGAGGCACCGGCATCTGCAGACCATATTCCCGTCTCTTCGCTGGGCCTGGCGTGAGCGCCTTGCATTGCGCCGTGAAATCCTGGATCTACCGGATGGCGATTCAACCGCCGTGGACTGGGTCAGTTCGGGCGATGAACTCCCCCGCAGTGCACCGCTACTCGTTGTTTTACACGGGCTTGAGGGATCAGCTGAGTCGTCCTACGCCCGTATGCTGATGCAGGCAGCGCTTGAGCGGCGATGGCGACCATGCGTACTGCATTTCCGTGACTGTGGCGATTACAGCAACCCACTGCCGCGGCGTTATCACGCTGGCGAGACCGGCGATATCCGACATTTCCTGCAAACATTGCATGACCAGGGACAGACCGGCCCGATCTTCGCTGTTGGCTACTCGCTCGGTGGCAACATTCTGCTCAAATACCTTGGTGAGTCCGGCGCAAATTCGCGACTGCAGGCGGCTGGCGCCGTCTGTGTTCCCTTGAACCTGCACATCTGTGCTGAGGCATTAAATCAAGGTTTTTCAAAGATTTATCAGAGACTTCTTCTAAAGAACATGAAGAGTTCAGTGAAGCGCAAATTCGACCGTGATACGGCGGCTTTCGATTGGGATCGTGCCATGGCGGCAGAAAACTTTGCCGAGTTCGATGACGCGGTGACTGCGCCATTGCACGGTTTCGATGGCAAGAATGACTACTACGACAAATGCAGTTCGGCCCAGTTCTTAAAGGACGTGGCCAGACCTACTTTAGTCATCAACTCGCTGGATGACCCGTTTATGACGCCGGAAGTGATTCCCGACCATGACCAGCTCTCAGAGCACGTTACGCTCGAGATCGCGGATACGGGTGGGCACGTGGGATTTGTGGAGGGAGGTACGCCGTGGCGGCCCAGGTATTACCTGCCACGGCGCATACTCAATTTCCTGGAATCGAAGCTCTAGGGGGCGTCCACTTCCTTCATGGAGAGTCGGACGCGACCCTGGCGATCCACTTCGAGAACCTTGACCTTCACCTCATCGCCTTCGGCCAGCTTGTCGCTGACTTTCTCGACGCGTTCGTTCGAGATCTGTGAAATGTGTACCAGGCCGTCCTTGCCAGGCAGGATCGTAACGAAGGCTCCAAAGTCCATAAGTCGGGCCACCTTGCCATCGTAAATTCGGCCGACTTCAACATCGGCAGTAATCAGCTCAATTCGGCGCTGCGCTTCCTTGCCCGACGCGCCATCGATCGACGCGATACGAACCGTGCCGTCCTGGTCGATATCAATCGTCGCGCCAGTCTCTTCGGTCATTGCGCGAATCACTGAACCGCCCTTACCGATTACGTCGCGGATTTTCTCCGGGTCGATCTTGAACGCGATAATAGAAGGTGCCCATTCGGACATTTCTTCACGAGGCGTGCTCAGGACCTTATTCATCTCACCAAGGATATGCAGGCGTGCATCGCGGGCCTGAGCCAGCGCCTTGTCCATAATCTCGCGTGTAATCCCCTGGATCTTGATATCCATTTGCAGCGCGGTGATGCCATCGTCGGTACCGGCAACCTTGAAGTCCATGTCGCCGAGGTGATCTTCATCACCCAGGATGTCGGTGAGCACGGCAAAGTCGTCCCCTTCCTTGACGAGACCCATCGCAACACCGGCAACAGGCGCCTTGATTGGCACACCCGCGTCCATCAATGCAAGGCTGGTGCCGCACACAGAGGCCATAGAGCTTGATCCGTTTGATTCAGTGATTTCAGACACCACACGAATGACATAGCTGAAATCATCGAAATGCGGCATCACGGCCTGGATGCCCCGTTTCGCCAGCTTGCCGTGTCCGATTTCGCGTCTTTTCGTCGATCCGATAAAGCCTGTCTCGCCGACGCAGAACGGAGGGAAGTTGTAGTGCAGCATGAACGGCTCTTTGCGCTCACCTTCGATCGCGTCGATAATCTGGGCATCGCGGCCCGTTCCAAGCGTCGTCGTAACAATCGCCTGAGTCTCACCGCGGGTAAATATCGATGAGCCAGGCGTTCTGGGTATTACGCCGACTTTTACATCGATTGGTCGAACTGTATCCCGGTCCCGGCCATCAATACGTGGCTCGCCCGCAATAACGCGGTTGCGAACGGTGCTCTTCTCAAGCTTGTAGAGCGCACCCTTAACGTCATCCGTACTCCATTTGGCATCGTCGCCTGCTGCCAGTGCTTCAACAGCCGCGTCTTTTGCGGCGCCAACAGCTGCCTGGCGCTCTTGCTTGTCCGTCAGCTGATAAGCAGCAGTAAGGCCGGCGGTCGCCTGCCCCGCAACGGCATCAGCCAGGTCCTGATCTTCTTCAGGTGCCTGCCAATCCCAAGCAGGCTTGCTGACTTCTGCAGCAAGTTCGTTGATCGTGTCGATCGCTACCTGCATCTGCTCATGGCCGTACATAACAGCGCCGAGCATAACTTCCTCAGACAGGCCGTCGGCCTCCGACTCAACCATCAGCACGGCATCCTTTGTGCCTGCAACAACCAGTTCCAACGCTGAGCTCTCGAGAGCTTCACGACCTGGATTGAGGATGTACTCGCCATTGGCGTAACCGACCTTGGCCGCACCAACCGGGCCAGCGAAAGGCATGCCTGAAATCGCGAGGGCCGCAGACGCACCGATCAGTGCCGGAATATCAGGATCGACGTCGGGGTTCAACGAAACAACGGTCGCGATGACCTGTACCTCGTTCTTGAAGCCCTTCGGAAACAATGGGCGAATCGGGCGATCGATCAACCGGCAGACGAGAACTTCTTTCTCACCGGGCCGACCTTCGCGTTTGAAGAACCCGCCCGGGATCTTGCCCGCCGCGTAGGTCTTTTCCTGGTAGTTGACGGTCAGCGGAAAAAAGTCCCGACCCGGATCAGCGGCTTTACGGCCGACTGCCGTTACCAATACCTGTGTCTCGGCCATGTCGACCAAAACAGCACCATCGGCCTGGCGCGCGATGGCACCGGTCTCGATCGTGACTTGATGTTCCCCATACTGGAACGATTTCTTTACTGATTTCACAATTTATCTCTACTTGAATGTTAAGTTGGAAATAGCAGGCCATTGCTATCCCTTCTCGG
>CALZHX010000364.1 GCA_945787435.1 uncultured Woeseiaceae bacterium | reverse complement strand
TTCGGGTCCCTATTTTTTTGAAGACGGACACGCGGGGTTTCCTCGTGATTGAGTTCTGCATTGTTGTGCACTGTGGTGCAGATTAGGCAACAGGCGGCCCGAAGGGGTGATGAGAACCTCTGTCCGTGCCGTGTCGTTTATTCCAGCACGAAGACGAGCCGCGTGGCCGCTCGCTGACTAATGATTTGGCCACGATATTCGACCGGCTGAAATGTCCATTGCTCGACGGCTGCTGTCGCCGCACGATCGAAAGTCTTCGTCGGTTCCGAATTCGCGACTTCGATATCCGTGGTTTCGCCAGCCGGCGTAACCGTAAAATAAACTTCAACCCAACCTGACAGGTTGCGTCTCTGCGCGCGCTGTGGATAACGAGGCGCCGCTGATTTTACTACAACAAGATCACGTAGCGACACGGGTCGATTCGATTTGTCCTCGATCAAAGCACTTTCAAGTGTGGTGCGTATTGCGTCGATCTCGCTTGGATCGCCTGCCAATTCAGTCGCTGTATTCAACAGGTCGGCCGCAAACTCAAATTTCTTGCTCTCGATCTCGATCTTCGCAGTAGACAGCAATGCCGTCAGAAGCTCGCCCGTAAGTTGAGTGCGCTCGGTCGACCAGGAGTTCTGTTCTGTGAGCAGGTCTATTGCGCTCGCGCCAGCCGGAGTAATCAGGTTGCCTGCGGCGATCGAGGCCTGGGTCTGATCGACCCACGCCGTGCGGGCATCATCTTCCTCAAGTTGCGCGCGTTGTGTCCTGTCGCGCGCCGCGGCTTCGCGAACTGTGCGGATCTCGTCGATGGAATCGCGAATCGCACCGAAATAGTCCAGGTTGCGGCCGGGCAGAGCAAGCGCCGTGTCGAGAAGTTGGTCTGCCTGCTCGTCATCACCGTCCTGTGCGGCAGTGATGGACTGCTGAACCAATTCCTCCGTAAGCGTATCCAAGGTGGTCTGAGTCTCGACAACGAGAGGGTGTTCGGGTGCATGCCGTGCGACGAGTGCGGCGATCTCATAGGCATTGTCGTATTCTTCGGCTGCCAAATATTGTGTAACGACCTGGGATACGTTCGCGAGGATCGCATCAAGTTCGGCGATTGCGATTGCGTGTTGAGGATCAATGCTGATTACGCGACGGTAATAATACAGCGCACTCTGGGCGGCGGGCAGGACGAGCAATTCGGCATCCGCTGCGAGGCGCGCTTTTCGCAGTTCAGTGTCGACACTAAGCTTATCGTCGTCGGACAATGGGTCTGTCGGGGCAACGGTTTTGATGTCCGCAGATACTTCCGGATTATCGAGTGATGCGCGCTCAGCAATCGCATCGGCGTCGACCGTCGGGGTATCGAGCGGAGCGTCGGAGTCAGAATCCGGCGTATAAGACTGCTGGTTCAGCAGGAACCACCCGCCCACCGCGACAACAAGCACAGCACCGGTAATTGACAGCAGCAGCGGCAGAGAACTGTTGTCTTTTGTTTCTGTCATTTGTTTTAGCCTCTTCTCACTAACTAATCGTGTCGCTGGGGTCGGTGCGTCCAGTGCGACGTTCGCGAACGTCCCCAACAAACTGGCTAATTGACTTCGAGGTATCACCGGTTTCCGGGACATCCAGGACCTCGTGTCGTTTGGCGGACTCGGGGTTATTGAGCAGGCACAGGTGATGAATCGCAGCGGACTGAATTTCTTTGCGCAGCTGCTCGGGTTCGATGGGCTTCAGTACGTAGCGGTAAATCTGTCCGTAGTTGATAAGGTTGATCATGTCGGTCGTATCCCGACCGCTGCTAACGACGATGGTCACCAGTTCTGGCATATGCTTCTTCAGCACGCCAATTATCTTCTGCAGCGTCGTCTGGTTTGTGGTGAAGTCGGTTAACAGCACGCCCGTATTTTGCTGCGCAATTGCCTGCGCAACTTTAGTGAGTGTCGTAGCGAGAACAGTATTCCGTTCTGACGATGCGGCGCTGATCGCTGTAGTAGCGAACTCCGAGTTGATTGTGAAGACAACAACGCCGACGTCAATGGCGCTGAGCGCAGAAGATGTCAGGGCGAAATTTTCATGCGTTTCTTCGACATCGTCCGCGGACATGACAACATTCGTAACCGATTGCCAATGCGACTGGGGGGATTCGTCGGCAGCCTGGATCGCCGATTCATCAAGAGCGAGAAGTGCAGGTTGTGTTTCGTCGTTATCATTAATCAAGGCCGCTGGCGGCTGCGGCTGCGGCTGCGTCTGCGACTGCGGTGCAGGCACCGTCGGCGGCGCGTGCTGCGGCGTAGTTGGTTGAGGAGCAGCTGCCTGTGGTTCCGGAGCTTGCCGTGTTTTTACCTGTGCCGCCTGTGGCGGCGAAACCGGTTGTGTGCGAGACGCCGAAATAGCAAGGCTTAGTGTTTCGCGCAGCAATTTGGGCGGGCACGGCTTACTAAGAAAGCGAAAGACTTCGCCGATATTTATCGAGCCCTCGACGGCGCTGGGATCGGCATAGCCTGTCAGCAGGATTCGCACGGTCCGGGGCGACTTTTCCTTCATTTTTGCGAGAACTTCCACACCCGTCATACCCGGCATACGCTGGTCCGCCACGATGACATCGATTTCATTCTCGGCCGCGATTTTGATCGCCTCTGAACCCTCGGAGGCCAGAAATAGCTCGTATTCGCGGCGAAACAGGCCACGCATCGAGTTGAGAACTCGTTTCTCGTCGTCAACAAACAGTATGCGGGCCTTGTTAGTCATTTCAGGTCGTTGTCAGGTGTCACTGGTCAAACCGACGCAACGTCAGGAACATCGCTATCAGAATCGTCATCGGTGGCCAGTTCCTGCTGCAGTGGTCGTTCCCCGGCCAGCGGATCGTTAGCTGCGGCGCCATCGCCGTCGTCTATATCGTTTTCGCCTGAGTCTGGCACCTGGTCTACGGGTGTCATTGCGACGACCGGCAATACGATAGTGACGGTCGTGCCTCGGTCTGGCTCGGACTCAATTAGCAGCTCGCCGCCGTGCGACTGGATGATCTGGTCGACGATCGATAGTCCCAGGCCGGTTCCCTTGCCAACCTCCTTGGTGGTAAAGAACGGGTCTCGGATCTTCGACAAAATGTCAGGCGATATTCCGGATCCCGTATCCGCAATACTGATCCGTACCTGGTCCTCATCTGCTGCGGTGCGAATTACGATGTCACCACTCTCATCAATTGCGTCGGCAGCGTTGGTAAGCAGGTTCAGGAAAATCTGGTTGATTTGCGATGGCGAGCAGTCAACCGTCGGCACGTCGCCGTAGTACTTGTGAATCGTTGCTTTGTTCTTCAGCCGGTTTTTCGCAATCAGCAACGTCTTGTCCAGCCCATCATTGACGTTGAACTCACCATGGCGAGCGCGGTCGAGTCGACTAAAATCTTTGAGGCTTTGCGCGAGCTCTGTCAATTCCTCCAGGCCTTCGA
>CALZHX010000363.1 GCA_945787435.1 uncultured Woeseiaceae bacterium | reverse complement strand
GCCCAGCGGCTGGAACTCTGACCAGCTATCTATGTTGGGACCCACGTTCTTTGTGTGCTCGCCCTTCAGCAGTTGTGAAATGCCGCAGGCATAGTCAACGACCTCGACACCACGGCCGAACTCGCCCATCGCGTCGTCGAGCACTTTGCCGTGCTCATTCGTCAGTGCCGCTACGATGTCGTCAGCATGCTCTTCGAGCAACGCCTTGAAGCGGAACATGATTTTCGAGCGTTTTGCCGGTGGCGTGTTGCGCCATGCGGGGAAAGCCGCTTCGGCTGCGGCAATGGCGTCCTCGACAGTGGACCTGGTTGCCATTGCTACGTGCTTTGTAATCTCGCCTGTCGCAGGGTTTGTTACCGGGATAGGGCGGTTGTCATCGGCCACGCCTTGGCCATTGATGAAGTGTCCAACGACGTTTGCTGCGTCGATACTTTTTGCGGGTGTCGCGTTCATGGTGTCTCCAGGTGCAGCCGATTAGTCGACTGAATCGATGACGCGGCGAATAGCCTCGAAGGACTGCTGCATGTCATCGACATTCGAATTCAGGAAAGGTGAGAATTGTAATACGTCCATGCCATTGCGCACGACGAGCTTTTCATCCCAGAAGCACTTCTTGTGGATTTCGAGACCACGAGCGCCGGGGTCGCCCTTACGTGGTGCGAGCTCAATTGAGCCCATCAGGCCGAAGTTGCGGATATCGATCACTTTCTCGTGGTCCTTGAACGAGTGCAGGATGTCCTCAAAGGTCTGCTCGAGGGCTGCAGCCTGCTCGAATGTACCTTCTTCCTCGTACACGTCCATTACGGCAAGCCCGGCCGCGGCCGCGAGTGGGTGGCCCGAATACGTGTAGCCATGGAACAACTCAACCATGTGTTCGGGGCCTTGCATGAACGCATCGTGGATGTGCTCTTGCACGAGGACACATCCCATCGGCACGACGCCGTTCGTCAGGCCCTTGGCCGAGGTAATGATGTCGGGCGTGACGCCGAAGCGCTGCGCTCCAAATGCTGTACCAAGACGACCAAACGCCGTAATGACTTCATCGAAGATCAGCAAAATGCCATGTTGATCGCAAATCTCGCGCAGGCGTTCGAGATATCCTGCTGGCGGCGGAAGAACTCCGGCTGACCCGGCCACGGGCTCGACAATGACCGCGGCGATATTGCTGCCGTCGTGGAGTTCGGCCAGGCGTTGCAGGTCATCGGCAAGGTGCGTCCCCCACTCAGGCTGTTTGCGACTGAACGCGTTTTCGTTAATGTTGAGTGTGTGGCGGATGTGGTCGACGCCGGGTATCAGGTTCGCACTGAAGACTTTGCGGTTAGGCACGATGCCGCCAACCGACATGCCGCCGAAATTGACGCCGTGGTAGCCCTTCTCGCGACCGATCAGCCGGGTGCGATTACCTTCGCCCCGCGCACGGTGGTAGGCAAGCGCGATCTTCAGTGCGGTATCAACCGATTCCGAACCGGAGTTGGTAAAAAAAGCATTGGAAAAGCCGTCCGGCGCCATGTCGATGACGCGTTCGGCGAGTGCGAATGCCTTGTCATTGCCCATTTGAAAGCTCATGCAGTAGTCGAGCTCGGCAACCTGCTTTTGCACGGCTGCAACGATTTTCGGGTGGCAATGACCGACACCGGAGGTCCAGAGGCCCGAAAACATGTCGTACAGGCGCGTGCCGTCTGCGGCGATGTAATGATGGCCTTCGGCACCGGAAATGATGCGCGGGTTCTTCTTGAAATCGCGGTTGGCCGTAAACGGCATCCATAGGGCATCGATATCTGTGGCGACTGTGCTCATCAGGGGAGACTCCGACGTGATTCAAACAGGGCGATAAGTGTAAATCCGATTAGCTATGTTAAACAATCAGTTATGTGATCATCTCTAAGTCATTGATTTTCAGGCTGAGACCACTCAGAATGTTTAGCTTAGTAAACACATCGGAGGGGGTCTCCCGTGGACCAGGAAATCGGCCATCGCCTGAAGGCCATTCGTACCCGGCTCGGGCTCTCGCAGCGCCACCTGGCCCGCGTCTCCGGGGTCGCAAATGCCACGATCTCGCAGATCGAGGCGGCGCGCCTGAACCCAACCGTGAGCATGCTGAAGAAGGTGCTCGATGGCATCCCAATGAGCCTCAGCGAGTTCTTTGCGGACGATTTCGAGGCTGTCGATCGCATATTCTTTCGCGCCGAGGAGCTTACCGAGATCGCTGACGGTGGCGTCTCGTTCCGGCAAGTCGGTGCAAATCTGCACAACAAGGCGATTCAGCTGATCAAGGAGTGCTATCAGCCAGGTGCCGGCACGGGCCGTCATGCAATGACGCACGAGGGCGAGGAATGCGGCATTGTGCTGAGCGGTCGCCTCGAGGTAACTGTCGCCGATAAGACCGAGGTGCTCAGGGCTGGAGATGCGTACTACTTCAGAAGCGATCAGCCGCACCTGTTCCGCAATCCCGGCAATGAGCCCTGTGAATTGATTACTGCTTGCAGCCCACCCAGTTTCTGATTCAGAATAGCCGCCCGGTTTTTTTAATCCAGATTAGAATTTGATGGCACAATTTGGCACGGTCTTTTGCGACCATATCGCAATCGCCCACTACAAAAACGGAGCGTGGCAGGAAGCGGCAATCGAGCCACTGGCACCGCTGCCCATGCATCCGGCAGCACATGTCTTGCACTACGCGAGCACCTGTTTCGAGGGCTTCAAGGCGTATCGCTGGGAGGATGGCAAGGCGCGAATCTTCCGGCTTCATGACCACGTCGCAAGGATGCAGAAAAGCGCCGCGTCGCTATGCCTGCCCGTACCTGATGCCGGGATGCTCGCAAATATGGTTCTCGATATTGTCGCGAAGAACATCGACGACATTCCCGCGCCGCCAAGCTCGCTTTACCTGAGGCCAACCCTGATAGGCACGCTGCCGAATATTGGTGCCGCTGCGGCGCCATCGACCGAAGCAACGCTGTTCATACTGACATCCCCGGTCGGTGACTATTTTGAAGGTGGCGCACGGCCGCTGAAACTACTCGTCGATGACGAACGCGCCCGCTCCACGGAACAACTTGGCAGCACCAAGACAGGTGGAAACTATGCCGGGGCGTTGGGGCCGACGCTCGCGGCCAAGGCCGAGTACGGGGTCGACCAGGTTTTGTTCTGCCCTAACGGCGATGTACAGGAGACTGGTGCCGCCAATTTTCTCCTCATCAGCGACGACGAAGTCATCACCAAGGCGCTCGACACGTCATTCCTGCATGGCTTAACGCGGGCGTCGATCCTGACCCTGGCTGGCGATTATGGTTACAAGGTTACTGAGCGAGATTTTACCGTCGACGAACTGCTGGCGGCGATCCCGACTCATGAGGCGGCGCTGTCCGGCACGGCGGCTTGTCTGGCGCCGGTTGGTTGCCTGGTCTACAAAGGTGAGGAGCGCAGTGTCATGGACGGCCAGCCTGGTCTGAACACCGCCAAACTGCGTAAGGCCTTGCAGGACATTCACTACGGCGATGCGCCGGACACGCACAGCTGGCTGACCGAAGTTCCCTTGAGCGTTCCTGAAACTTCCTAGATCGCCTTGCTAAATCGCCTTGGAGAAGCGATTGGCATTTTCTTCGATACCGATATAACGATCAAATGTCATCGCAATGTTGCGAAGTAACAAGCGGCCTTTCGGGGTTATTCGAATTCCGGTCGCGTCCAGGGCAATCAGGTCATCTTTGGCCAGCGGACCGAGTTTTTCGATCTCCGCTGCAAAGTACTCGCGAAAATCAATGTCGTGTTCGCGGCCAAACTCGTCAAAGATCAGTTCGTCGTAACACATCAGCGACTGAATAACGTCGGCGCGCAACAGGTCGTCGTCGTCCACTGCGATTCCTTTGCGGATGGGCAGCGTGCCGTTCTCTATCAGTGTTTCGTATTCCATAGTCGTAACCGAGCTCTGTGCGAATACGTTGCCGATGCTGCTGATGGAACTGACACCGAGCGCGACAAGGTCGCAATGGCGATGTGTTGAATATCCCTGGAAATTGCGCTGCAGCGTGCCATTGCGGCGCGCCTGCACCAGCTCATCATCGGGCAGGGCGAAATGGTCCATGCCGATGTAAATGTAGCCCGCCGCAGTAAGGCGTTCGATCGTATTTTCCAGGATGTCGAGCTTGACTTCGGGTGCCGGGATGTCGTCCGCATTGATCATGCGCTGGCCTTTGAAGCGCTGTGGCAGGTGTGCGTAGTTGTATACAGCAAAGCGGTCCGGTCGCATTTCTATGGCGGTATCGAGCGTCTGTTCGAAGCTTTGAACCGACTGCAGCGGCAATCCGTAGATAAGGTCAAAGGAAATCGAGCGGAAACCGGCCTGGCGCGATGCCTCGACCAGCGACGTAACTTCGGCGACAGATTGCTTGCGGTTCACTGCTTCCTGAACAGCTGCGTCAAAATCCTGGATGCCAAGACTAAGGCGATTGAAGCCCAGTTCGGTTAACAGGTGAATACTTTCTTCGGTGACTGTTCTCGGATCAACCTCGATCGAGAACTGCCGCTGCTCGCTCGTGTCGAGCGTAAACGCGTCCCTGAGTTTCGCAAGCAGGCTGCGCATCTGCACTTCGTCGAGGTAGGTCGGTGTTCCGCCACCAAAGTGCAGCTGTTCCACCAAACGTGCGCGGTCAAACAAATCGGACTGCATCTCGATTTCGCGATACAGGTTGCCCATGTATTTGCTGACTCGCTCCTGGTTGTGCGTCACGATCTTGTTGCAGCCGCAGTAGTAGCAGAGCGTATGGCAAAACGGGATATGAACGTAGAGCGACAAGGGCACGCCAGACGTATTGCTGGCCTGCGCGTTATCGATGTAGTTCTGCACCGTCAGGTCTTCGCTGAACTGCAGTGCGGTCGGATACGATGTGTACCGTGGTCCGCGCCCGTCGTAGCGGCGGATCAGGTCGAGATCAAAACAAACGGTGTCTGTAGACATAGTCTAAATGGTCGCTTAAATCGTTCTGCACTCAAATGGGTACTTTCCGTAGGCTGTGTACGAGATACAACGCAACCGTAAACAGCAGCATGGCGACACCCTGGTGAGCTGCTGCAAGTGCTGTTGGCACGCTAAGCAGCAGTGTGGATATTCCGAGAATAACCTGCAGAATCGCGGTATGCAGCAATGCATTTACCGCTGGCCCTGAGCGTTGCGGCATGCCTGCCTTGCGGGCACGCCACCAGAATACGACGATTACGAAGAATGTCGTGATTGCCAGCAGTCGATGGTTGAACTGTACCGTCGTCATGTTTTCTGTGAGATTTCGCCAGAACGGGTCGAGGGCCGACAGTCCAGGCGGCAACCAGTAAGCTCCCATCAAAGGGAAGGTGTTGTAGATCTCACCCGCCTTGAGGCCTGCGACAAAACCGCCCGAGATTATGGTGATCGAAATCAGCACGATCAGCATCACGGACTTGCCAAACCAGGGGTGTCGAATGCCTTGTTGCTGAGGAAACAGGCGCGACATCGCGACCCAGAACATGAAAGCATATATTAGGAATGCTGCGAGCAGGTGCGCCGTCAGTCGATACTGGCTAACGTGAGGATTGTCGATAAGCCCGCTCTTGACCATGTACCAGCCCAGCACGCCTTGCAGCCCGCCCAGCACGAACATCAGCAGGTACTTGGGCATCTCCTGGAGCCCGATGTAGCCTCTCGCCAGGAAAACCAGAAACGGCACCAGGAACACGATGCCTATTGTGCGACCGAGCAGCCGGTGCAGATATTCGAGCCAGAAAATACCTTTGAATTCATTCACATCCATGTGTGAATTGATTTTCAGGAACTCGGGTGTCTGCTGATAGATCTCGAAAACGCGCCGCCACTCGGCATCACCGATCGGTGGCAGCCAGCCCATTATCGGTCGCCAGTCGGCCATCGACAGGCCGGAGCCCGTCAGGCGCGTCACGCCGCCCAGTACGACCATGACAAATACTAGGCCACAGCAGACGAGTAACCAGGTCGCAACCTGGCGGTTTTGTTTGGTGTCGGACATGGGGCGCAATCTTAGCAGCACGAACCGGCTGAAGTGACTGCTGACGCTAGGTATTTTCCCCAGTAGAGGCGCCGCCTCCCCATGGCTAGTCTATGACGGTCGCGGTACAGAGTTTCTGGTCTCGGTTTGGCCAATGTCATAACCCCCACGAGCCGCGAGACCTGACGATCCGGGCGGGCAGGATGCCCGCCCTTTTTTATGCGCCGACATACGGTTATATTGGTGCTGCCCGGTCGCACGACGCGGGCGTATAACCACCTTCTGGTGGCGATTTTGTTACGAGGTAAATATGTCAGGCGAAAGAGTTCAGGGAACCGTAAAGTGGTTCAACGACGATAAAGGTTTCGGCTTTATTGAGCAGGAAGGGGGGGCAGATGTCTTCGTCCATCACAGTGCGGTCCAGATGGAAGGCTTCAAGTCCCTGAAAGAGGGCCAGAAAGTAACGATGGAAGTGACGCAAGGCCAGAAAGGTCCCCAGGCCGAAAACGTCATCGCCGAGTAGATTCGCCCTCGCCGGGCGCTACTTAGTTCCATGTCGCTG
>CALZHX010000362.1 GCA_945787435.1 uncultured Woeseiaceae bacterium | reverse complement strand
CGTCCCACCATGCGATAACCGCCCATACTGATTTTCTTGATGACGACAGTGTCGCCAACTTTCACGCGAAAGTAGCTCTCGGCCTCTTTTTCGGTCCAGACCTGGCCGTTGTCGAGTGTTACCACGTGCTCGCCCCGGGTTCGCTTGCTGACCTCGACCGCCACGGCTGTGATCTTGGTCAGTTCAACGTTTTCAGTTTCCTGCGCGCTGGCAATTTCTGCGTTCATGCCAAACTGCGCGACCGCGTCTACAGGCGCAGGCGCAGGCGCATCAGCAGGCGCATCAGCAGGCGCAGGTAAAGGAGCAACTGCGGAGGCAGGCTGCGGAGAAGGTACAGGTTCGGGTTCCGTTGCGGCCATCGGCGCGGCGGTATGCGGCTCGGCAACGGGCGGTGTCGGAGCTTCAGCTGCTCTGTCATAGCACCTTAGTCGCGCCGTATCGTCAGGCTCAGCCGCGCAGGTGTCAAAGCGGCTTTCATTTGAATCGTCGGCGACCGCGCCCTGTGCGAAAAAGGTACATGCGGCGGCCACAAAGAGGAAAATACGTGTCATGGAAAATATCCCCAAGAATATCCGCTATCAATATTAGCGTGACCGGGAGCAGAGTGCTTTGCGATTGTCGCCTTCACCATGCTATTCCGTAGTCGTCACCGTGGCTGCTGGAGCCGCCTTGCATCGTGCCGTTCTCCCAATTGAAGTAGATCGCATTGATGGGCCCCGAGGTATTCTCGTACCCTCCCCACAGACCGACTTCAACCCAGTATCCCATCTTGCGTAACTGTTCTCGTGTGTAGTCATTCACCGACTCGTTGACGCCCAGTCGCCCTGGCTCTTTGGCATGGTCGCCGAACGACTGGTGCATCTGGTAGCTCAGGAAATTGTCGGCTTCGGCAGCCTGTTGGACGTTCATACCGAACTCGACGATGTTCAGAAAGAACTGCAGCAGCATCTGGTCCTGGGCATCACCGCCTTGCATGGCGAAAGACAGGAACGGTCTGCCATCTTTGAGTGCCATGCTCGGTGTTAGCGTTACCCGCGGCCGTTTTCCCGGTTCCAGGACGTTGTACGGATTCTGCTCCGGGTCCAGCACGAAACTTTGCATACGCTGACTCATGCCGACGCCGGTCTCGCCTGCGATTACGGCGGGTATCCAGCCACCGCTTGGCGTTACGGAGACAACCCAGCCTTCTTTGTCGGCAGCCTGTATTGATGTTGTGCCGCGGAAAAACGATTCGTCACTGTCTGAACGGATGCCTCCGACCAGGTTGTCGAAGATTTTCTTAAAGAGATTGCGGTCATCCTCGACGCCGGGTGGTCGACCATGGCGAATCTGTGGGTTATTGCGTTTAGGGTGGATCAGTGCGGCGCGCTCCCTTGCGTACTCTTTCGACAACAACCCCTCAATGGGCTCTTCGGGCGGGAAGTACGGGTCACCGTAGTAGAAGTCTCGATCGGCATAGGCGAGGTTCATGGCCTGGTACACCGTGTGGATGTACCGCACGGTGTTGTATCCCATGCTGGCAAGATCGAAGTTCTCAAGAATGTTCAGCGCCTGCAGCAAGACCGGGCCCTGCGTCCAGGTCGTTAACTTATAAACATCGATGCCACGGTAGTTGACGGACACCGGTTACTCGACATACACCTGCCATTCATCGAGGTCATCCAACGTGATAAGGCCATCCTGCACCTGCATGGAACGAACGAGCTCTTCGGCAATGTCGCCGCGGTAGAAAAGATCGTAGGCAGCATAAATCGCCTCTTTGCGGTCGAGCCCGGCGTCAAGCGCGGTGCGCTCTGCCGCAACCAGTTTTTCAAGCGTAGTTTTGAGATGCGGCTGCCGAAACACATCGCCAACGGACAGCCCACGCGTGCTGGCGTTGTCTGGTGACAGGAAAAGCGCTTTGGAATAAGGCCACTTGATGATCTCGTGAATGTTCTCCTGAATTCTCTGCACGGCACCGGCCTCGATAGGGTAGCCATCCGCCATATCGATTGCTGGCGCCAGAACATCTGCAAGGCTCATCGTGCCGTACTCCGCAAGCATCACCATCAGGCCGCCGGGTGTTCCGGGCGTGGTTGCAGCGAGGGGGCCGTACTCGGGCGGGTACGGCAGACCCATCGCATGGAAGAATTCCGGTGTTGCACCGGTAGGCGCTACGCCCATCGCGTTGATGCCGATAACTTTTTCGGTATGCGGGTTGTAGATCAATGCCTGTGTTTCGCCGCCCCAATGGAGCGTGTCCCACATTGTTGCCGCCGCAGCGAGCATGGCACAGGTGGCGTCTACGGCGTTGCCGCCGTCAAAGAAGATCTTGGCGCCGGCCGTCGCAGCTATCGGCTTACCCGTGATTGCCACCCAGTTTTTGCCATACAAGATCGGTTTTTCCGTCGCCGCTAGCGTGGCAGCTGACATAAGCATGCCCGCTATTACTGCTGCAACGGTAATGATCCGGTAGTTTCGAAATGCTCGCATGGCCTGCTCTTGTTGGCGTCGTACCTACATCATATTTGAATATTAATCAGAACTGCGAACTAGCACACACTTTATTGTCTAATGTCGTCAGATGGCGACGCTTATTTCCTTGTCGTCCCCAGGTGCATTTGATTAGCTAGGAGTCTCTCCGGGAACATTGCTGAGGGCCTCGGATGAACACTCTAAAACTGGCGTTGGCTGCCGCTGTCGCCGCCATCTTCTCTACGGCAAACGCCGCCGGGCCGGATGATGTGATGCTGTCACATTACGAGCCATTGCAGCAGCTAACGCTGCACACGATGAGTTCCGGCGCTGCCAATGCCTCGCAAAAGGTTAGTGGTGCCGCGCCGCTCGTCATGAGTTTCGATGCGCTCGGTCGCCGTTTTGACCTCGAGCTCGAACCGAAAAGCCGACTGGTTTCCGTTGCGCGTCAAAACCCGTTGCTTGATGGCGTAGATATCTATCGTGGCGAACTGGCCGGCCGGCCGGGTTCGTGGGCACGTATCGTCGTATCCGAAGGCATGCCAAGCGGCCTGTTCTGGGATGGTAATGAGATGTACGCCATCG
>CALZHX010000361.1 GCA_945787435.1 uncultured Woeseiaceae bacterium | reverse complement strand
GGACACGGCAGACAATGATTTGCACACCTCGCCGCACGACAACCTCAAGCTAATCAAGGGTGTTGGTCCTGCCATTGAAAAGACGCTCAACGAACTCGGCATCAAGCGGTTCGATCAAATCGCGCAGATGAGCGAGTACGACATCGACCGCGTCGCGCATCGTCTGAAGGGTTTTCGCAGCCGCATCTACCGTGAAGACTGGATCGGCCAGGCACGAGACCTGTACGACCAGAAGGTAGGCGGCCAGCATTAAGCCCGTGCCACGGCGCAACGTTCAGGCCACCATCGCAATACTGCTCCTCGCCTGTGGCGTATTACTTTCTGCGAGCATCCATCGTGGCACTCGGGACGACGCAGAAATGTCTTCGCGGGTATCAGCACTGGACGATGAACGGTTTTCCATCACGACCGCGCAAGGCCGTCTGCTAATCGGCGGCACATCTGCGTCGGCGGCGCATGAGGCCGCACTATTGCAACTCGCAGGCGAGCACTTTGGAGGCCACGAGACGCAAGCGTTGTTTCGTCCAGGTGTGGTCGTGGGCGAGCACTGGGAAACTACTACCAATCGCTTGTTGTACGCACTCGCTGTCTTGAATTCGGCCGAAGCGGAAATGGACCGACGATCGATAAGCATTCGCGGCGTTACATCCGACGTCGATGCCTTTGCGGCCCGTGTCGAGTTCCTGCGCGAAGAATTGCCAGGGGATATTGAACTCAGCGCAGACGTTCTCGTCGTACGGTCAGCAGTGTCCTTTGACGAGCTTTGTGAACGGGCGTTTTCTGAAATTGTGTTGCAACCTGTGTCATTCAGGCAATCAAGTGCAGATATTCGACAACGATCGTTTGTGACTCTGGATCGCATGACGGACTTCGCTCACGACTGCCAGGACATCACGATCGCGATTACTGGCCACACCGACGCCAGCGGTGACGAGTCATGGAACCGGCAGCTGAGCCGGGCTCGTGCGCAGGCAGTCGCAGATCATATCGTGGACCATGGCATCGATCCGCAACGCCTGATCGTGAATGGACTCGGCTCCTCGGCGCCTATCGCCGACAACTCGACGGCACATGGCCGCGAGCTGAATCGTCGCATTGAATTCGAGCTGCGCTAGTCCTACTGCGAGTCGTTCGGCCCTTCGGCACCGAACAATTCCACCTCGAATACCAGCGTTGCAGCCGGCGGAATCACGTTACCAGCGCCACGATCTCCATAGCCCATTTCGGGGGCCAATGTCAGCTCGCGCTTTTCGCCGATAAGCATGCCGGCAACTCCCTGGTCCCAGCCCTTGATGACCTGGTTCGCGCCCAACGTGAATTGAAATTTCTGGCCGCGATCCACAGAGCTATCAAACTTGTCACCGCGATGGTCTTCGGCCTCTTCGTCATACAACCAGCCCGTGTAGTGCACCTCAACAAAGTCGCCTGCCTCGGCCGCCCGACCATATCCGCCCTGCAAAATTCTTGCCGTCAGGCCTGGTGCTACTTCCAGGGTTTCTATCTCGTTCGTGGTCTCTTCGGTCACGGCCTGCTCCTCTTCGGTTTGTGCGACTTCCGTGGAATCGTTGGATTCGGCAGGTTCGCCGCTCTGCTGGCTGCACCCGACAATGCCGGCCATGAGAATGACCGCGTAGACTGGATAACTAGATTTCATGAATAACCGCCTTCCTTTACGAAAATAAATGTCACTCGGAATCCTTGAAGTCCAGGGACGCCGAATTGATGCAATAGCGCAGGCCCGTTGGCTGCGGCCCATCTTCGAATACGTGGCCAAGATGCGCGCCGCATGAACTGCAGACGACTTCTTCGCGCACCATGGCGTGACTCGTGTCGGTCACGGTGCTGACTGCCTCGCCAGCAAGCGGCAGCCAGAAACTCGGCCAGCCCGAACCCGAATCATACTTGTGCGTCGAGGAGAACAACTCTGCATCGCAGCAAACGCAGCGATAGGTACCATCTTCCTTGTGATCGACGTACTTTCCCGTAAAGGCGCGTTCGGTGCCCCGATTCTGTGTGATCTCGTATTGCTCGCCTGACAGCTTGCTCTTGAGCTCGCTATTTTTATCGTTGCTCATAGCCCGTTTTAGCTCGTGCCCGCATTCGAATCAAGCTCTACCAACAACGAGTTCATGCGCTTGACGTACGCGGCAGGGTCTTCGAGCTGTGAACCTTCAGCAAGCAAGGCGTGATCGAGCACGATATGCGCCAGCGAATCGAAACGTCTATTGTCTGTTTCAGTCAGGAGGCGCTCGACGAGCGGATGTTTGATATTGACCTCAAGAATCGGTTTGGCGTCGGGAAGCTCCTGGCCACTGGCCTCGAGCATGCGCCGCAGCTGCGGGTTCAGCTCGTTTTCCCCGGAGACCACACAAGCTGGTGAGGAGACCAGCCGCGTGCTGACATGCACGGCGTCGACTCGCTCTTCGAGTGCCTTGCTGACCCTCTCGAGCTGCTGCTTGTGTTCGTCGTCCATTGCGTCTTGCGCAACACTGCTACCACCTTCAGGCAGGTCCAGTCCCTCTCGCACGACATCAGTGAGCGACTTTCCGTCGTACTCGGCCAGTCCATCAACGACCCAGGGATCGATACGATCGCTGAGAAACAAGACCTCAATGCCCTTCTCCACAAGCTGCTCAAGGTGCGGACTTGATGCCGCAGTCGCGTGATTATCGGCGAGGATGTAATAGATCTTGTCCTGCCCCTCGGCACATCGTCCGACATAGTCATCCAGTGACTGGTCCTGCTCGGCTGTACCCGTGTGCGAGGTTGAAAATCGCAACAGCTTGGCGAGCTTGTCCTTATTCGCATGATCCTCGACCACGCCTTCCTTGAGGACCTGGCCGAACTCCCCCCAAAATTTCTTGTAGTCGTCGGCGGATTTGCCTGCCATTTTCGTCAGCATGTCGATCACGCGGCGTGTCAACGCGCCGCGCATGGCGCTGAGTTCCGGGTTTTGCTGCAGAAGTTCACGCGAGATATTGAGCGGCAAGTCTGAGGAATCCACCACGCCTTTTACAAAGCGCAGGTACATCGGCAGGAACTGCTCCGCCTCATCCATGATGAAAACTCGTTGTACATACAGCTTCAGACCGCGCGGCGCTTCGCGATTCCAGAGGTCAAAAGGCGCATTCGCCGGAATGTACAACAAGCTCGTGTACTCGCGCTTTCCTTCAACCCGGTTGTGACTCCAGGCAAGCGGATCGGAGAAATCATGTGACAGGTGTTT
>CALZHX010000360.1 GCA_945787435.1 uncultured Woeseiaceae bacterium | reverse complement strand
TCGCTGCTGTCGCTGCTCGCCATGGCCTCCACGGCTGTCGCCCAGGACGACAAACCGCAGCGCCCTGAGGCCGTCTACCGCTATGTCGCGACGGACACCGGCGATGCTATTGAAATCGACTGGGCCATCGAGGATGGCTATTACCTGTACCGCAACAAGCTCGGCTTCGAGAGTGCGACAGACGGCATCGTGTTTGGTGAGGCCAGCTTGCCCGAAGGCCTGTCGCACGAAGACGAGTTTTTCGGTAAACAACAGATCTACCGCGATAATTTCTACGTCAGCATCCCCTACAACATCGACGGCGAGAGACCCCAGACGATGCAGGTGGTGATCAAGAGCCAGGGTTGCTGGGACGGCGGGCTTTGTTATCCGCCCCAGATCTGGAGCGAAGAGGTCAAGCTGAGGCAGGCCCCAAAGACGACAAAGCTCAACCTCGGCGAAATCGGTAGCTCTTCCGGTCTTGGCGGCAGTGAGTTCGTACCCGTCGACGAGGCCTTCAAACCGATTCTGATTCCGATCGATGGCAATACGGTCGAGGTCACATTCCAGATAACGCCGGGCTACTACCTCTACAAGGACAAGATTTCGGTAGCGGCCCTTTCTGGGAATGTACAACTCGGCAAGCTCGATCTGCCAAAGGGCAAATCGAAGTTCGACGAGTTCTTCGGCGAGTCCGAAGTCTACGTCGAAGACATTTTTGCAACATTGCCATTGGCCAGGGCAACGCCCGAGGCGATGGAGCTTGAACTCGAGGTTAACTTCCAGGGCTGTGCTGAAGGCGGGCTGTGTTACCCGCCAACCACACGTGTGGTGACAACCCAGCTTCCCGAAGCGACAGCGGTAACGGATCTCGCGTCACTGCCAGCGCGCGATGAGCCCGTCACCGAACAGGGCAGGCTGGCGCAGGTGATTACAGGTTCGAGTATCTGGATCACGATTGGCGTGTTTTTCCTCGCGGGGCTCGGCCTGGCCTTCACACCCTGCGTGTTGCCGATGGTACCGATTCTATCGGGCATCATCGCCGGCGAAGGCGACAACGTCAGTCCGTCACGGGGCTTCACGCTCGCATTCAGCTATGTCATGGGTATGGCACTGGTCTACACGGCGGCCGGCGTCGGTGCCGCAGCGGCTGGCCTGCAACTTCAGGCGACGTTTAACCAGCCCTGGGTGCTAATCCTGTTTTCGTCGCTGTTCGTCGTGCTCGCATTCGGCATGTTCGGCGCTTTTGAACTGCAAATGCCGAGCGCTGTTCAGAGCAAGCTTGCCGGCGCCAGCGGCAACCAGAGAAGTGGCACTATGATCGGCGCGTTTGTCATGGGCGCAATTTCGGCGCTCGTTGTTACGGCATGCGTTGCGCCCGCGCTGATAGCCGCGCTGACTGTCATGGCGCAGACCGGTGATATGTTGCGGGGCGGCACAGCACTGTTCGCGATGAGCCTGGGAATGGGCGCACCGCTACTCGCTGTCGGCGCTGCGCAGGGCAAGTTATTGCCAAAAGCCGGCGCCTGGATGGTCGCCGTAAAAGGCGCGTTCGGCTTCATGTTCCTTGGTCTCGGCATTTGGATGTTGTCACGTATCCTGCCGGGTGGGGTTACGCTCGCATTGTGGGCCGTGCTTGTCTTCATGATGGGCGTCTTCATGGGTGGCCTGACGACGCTGAGTTCGGACTCTACAATTTCGCAGAAGCTCGGCAAGGGCTTTGGCGTGCTCGCCATTCTCTACGGCTTGTTGTTGTTCCTCGGCGCATTGACCGGCGGCAGCAATCCTCTGAAGCCATTGGCCACGGTCAGCTTTGGCGGCGGCATCATGGTTGCGGAAGAAAAGCACCTCGAATTCCAGCGCATCAAATCCGTTGGCGACCTTGACCGTGAGATTGCTGCAGCAGCGGCCGATGGAAAAACCGCGATGCTCGACTTCTACGCCGACTGGTGCGTGTCCTGCATCGAGATGGAGGAGTACACGTTCACAGACGAGGGCGTACAGGCCGCACTGGCAGACACGGTCCTGCTGCAGGCTGACGTCACAAAAAACGATGCGCTGGATCAGGAACTCCTGCAGCGCTTCGGCGTCTTTGGACCCCCGACAATTATTTTCTTTGGCACGGACGGCCAGCAACGCCACGGCTATGAGGTCGTTGGTTACATGAAGGCAAAGGACTTTACCGATCATTTGCAGCAAGCGTTTGCCGCTCCGGCGAACCTGTCTGCACAATCACAATAGAAAGGGTAATCCGTGCAAAGATCGTTTCTCGTTTTCGCCGCCGCGCTCATTTTGCTAATGGCTGGCGCCTTGTTTTATGCCGCCAGGATTCCTGTCGAACATGCCCAGACCGGAGTAGCCACCGAACCGGTAACTTCGACGGCCGATGCTCCTGTCTACCCGTCATTCACGCTGGCTGATCTCGACGGCAATGAACGACAATTCTCGGAATGGGAAGGAAAACACCGCCTGCTGAATTTCTGGGCCACCTGGTGTGCGCCTTGCCGCCGCGAAATTCCGTTGCTCAAAACTTTCCAGGATGAGCACGGAGAGAACGGTTTCGTTGTGATAGGCATCGCCGTCGACTTTCCAGACCAGGTTGCCGCCTACGCCGAAGAGGCCGAGTTCAACTACCCGGTCCTCGTCGGACAGGAAGACGCCATGGCCGTCGCCGAAACATCGGGCGTCGAATTCATCGGCATGCCGTTTACCATGATTGTTGCCGCCGACGGCGAACTCATCAACACGCACATCGGCGAGATTGTGGACTCGCACCTCGAGCACATCGCGAGAGTGCTAACGATGCTCGACAACGGCGAAATCGATAAGGCGAGCGCGCGACAAGCCCTCGACTTCTTGTAGCCGGATTGCCCGACCCTACCCTGGTTTCCCGTCAATACGCGGCCGCGTCAGGATCGTCCAATAGCGTATCAGGAACACAACAAAGGCCAGAGTCCACAACACGCCGGCAACGACCATAGCCTCACGGTAAGCCCCGGGCAGTATCGGCGCCGCAAGTACGCGAACGAAAACGGACAGCTGCAATAATACGAACGCCGCGATCTCTGCCGGGCCTGCGATTAACTGCCGCCCCGAGTGACCCAAAGCGCTGCGCGTCATCATCGCAATCATCAGCGATGTAATTGCTCCAACCGTGAATGCGTGCATGGCCGCCCCGGATGGAACGATGGACTGTAACTCCAGCGCACGTAGCGCGAGCGAAATTGGCAACCATGCGTAGCTGGCCGGCAGCATCCACAGCAGTGGATTACCCAGTGCGCGAAGCGGCTGCCAGAGCAGCAAGCGAACGAGTTGCCCGACCGCGGCAATCATAAGCAGCAGGAACCACACGTTGTCCGAGACCGGCATCCACGGCGCGAGAACGCCAATGATGAGAATAACGATCAATGCGCCGACGGATACGACTTCAACGCTGCGGATAGTGCGAGGGTTTGAATCCTTCACGGCATTGCCGATGAATGCAGGAATTACGCGGCCACCGACGATTGCGATAAGGATAGCAACGACATCGAGGGCTGCAGTCATCGACACGCGGGCATACCCAGGCGGAATCAGGTCCAGGCTCGCCAGGTGATATGCAACATTCGCCATCGTGAGCACTGCGAGCACCGCGAGTACCTTGTAGTTTCTCTTGTTCCTGCTGCGCCAGATTGGAATGGCAACCGCAATGCCGAGTGCGGGCAGAAACAGGATATCGGTGACCGCTGCCGCGTCTGCCGGACCAGTCTGCATTAACACGCGCGCAACAATCCACAGCAAAACCAGCGCCGCGAGTGGCACGCCAGTCGGTGTCGGCTGCCCTGTCCAATTGCGCACGGCGGTCAGCAGAAATCCTGCAATGACTGCGGGAGCAAAACCGAAGATCATTTCGTGGCTGTGCCAGGTCAAGC
>CALZHX010000359.1 GCA_945787435.1 uncultured Woeseiaceae bacterium | reverse complement strand
GACATTGCGTTTCCATCGCGCGTTCAGTTCCGCACCCTGCGACTTGGAAAGTCGCCGGAGTTCGGAATGGCGGTGATTTCCTGACAGGCTCATGGCTTCAGCCAAGCGCCCATCAAGGTAGGCACGCACTGTCATATCCGGGTCAGCGATGCGACCGTTCTCGCCCTCAAAGAAATAGGTGAGCGAGAGCGTGACGGTATAGCGGCACCGCTCAAGTACGTCGACAAACAGTTCGCAATCGCCAGCGACGCGGGAACGAAAGCATCCGTCAAGCCGCTCAAGTTCGGGAATCAACCGCATCAGTCTCAGGTAGTTACTTTCATACATGGACATCAAACCGACGAAACTCTTCGGTTTGACAATCGTCTGTGGAACAAGTTGGTAGTCAAGCAACATTCAGCCAATATAGCACAGCGATCAACGTGCAAAAGGCGTGCAATTTGTATTCCAGAATCGCGTCACAAATAGAAGAATTCAGGGTCGCACTCGACGATCTACACCGGTACTATCGAGAATTCGGCTCGATATTTCTTCAATCGAAAATTCTGTCGTATCGACGTACGGTACGCTGAACCGTTTGAATATTTTCTCCGACTCTCGCAGCTCGTAGCGAACCTGTTGTGGCGATGAATATCGACCCATCGGCCTGCGCTCTTTGCGAATTTGCTGCAAACGCTGCGGCGTAATCGTCAGACCGAACAGTTTGCTTGTATGTTGCTTCAGGAAATCCGGCAATTGCCCGGATTCGAAGTCTTCTTCTGTCAGCGGATAATTTGCAGCATACACACCATATTGCAGAGCAAGATAGAGGCATGTCGGTGTCTTCCCCGATCTGGATACGCCAACCAGAATTACGTCCGCCATATCATAATTTCGACTGACACCACCGTCGTCATTGGCAAGTGCAAAGTTTGTCGCTTCGATGCGTTTCATGTACGCATTGATGTCACTCATGCCATGGGCACGTCCGGATTCATGCGACGGCTTCTGATTCAACTCCACCTCAAGAGGCTCCAGAAATACGTCAAAAATATCGAGATGCAGGCCGCTCGCGTCTTTGACGATTTTGCGTAAATCAGGCTGCACGAGTGTTGAAAAAACGATAGGGCGAGAAGTATCTGTGGCGCCGGTTTCATCGATCTTTTTGACCGCTTCACGTGCCTTGTCTTCGGAATCTATAAATGGCAAAGTCACTTGCCGATAGTTGTGGCTATCAAACTGCGTAATCAGGCTGTGGCCCAGTGTCTCTGCGGTGACCCCGGTCTGATCCGACAGAAAAAATACGGTGCGTTCATTCATAGGTAGAAATCCCCCTCGATCGATTGTCCATGTCTTGCCGGGGAACACAAGGGAGTAAACGTTGGAGCCATACGTCATCAAGCTCGCTGAGCTTGGTATGAATGATGTTGAGACAGTAGGCGGCAAGAACGCCTCTCTCGGGGAAATGATATCCAACCTCAGCAACCTGGGGGTAGCCGTTCCTGGCGGCTTTGCGACGACCGCCGCCGCCTATCGGGCATTTCTTGCTACAGATGGGCTGGATCAACGAATCGCTGCGCTACTGGACAACCTCGATGTCGATGATATCGACGCACTACTCAAAGCAGGAGAGACTGTTCGACAGGCGATACTCGAGACCCCCCTGCCTGATCGTTTACGAACAGATATCCAGGCGGCGTGGGACGAGATGTCCGCGGGCACGGACATTGCTGTGGCTGTAAGGTCTTCGGCGACAGCCGAGGACCTGCCCGATGCCTCGTTTGCCGGCCAGCAAGAGACATTCCTGAATGTCCGCGGCATGGATCATCTTATTGACGCACTGCACCAGGTTTTTGCGTCGCTCTACAACGACCGCGCCATCGCCTACCGGGTGCACCAGGGATTTGACCATAGGGTCGTAGCTCTATCGGTTGGCGTACAGACGATGGTACGCAGCGACGTCGGCGCATCCGGCGTTATCTTCACACTGGACACCGAAACCGGATTCCGCGATGTGGTATTAATCACCGCGTCCTACGGACTGGGCGAAACCGTTGTACAGGGCGCCGTTAATCCGGACGAGTTTTACGTGTACAAGCCTGCGCTCGAAAGCGGGCATCATCCGATTTTGCGTAAGAATATCGGTAGCAAAGCGATCAAGATGGTCTACGGCGACGATCCGACGCCCGGCAAGACGGTCGACACGATTGATGTAGACGAGGCCGACAGCCTGTCGTTCTGCATCAGCGACGACGACATCATTGAACTGGCCCGTATGGCCGTGATCATTGAAAAACACTATGACCGTCCGATGGATATCGAGTGGGGCAAGGACGGTAACGACGGCCAGCTTTACATCCTGCAGGCGCGACCCGAGACAGTGCAGAGCCGCAGCGGCCGAACTATCCAGCGATTCACGCTAAAGAAAAGATCTGAAGTGATCATCCACGGACGTAGCATCGGTCACAAGATTGGCGTCGGCAAAGCCAAGGTAATTCGCGACGTCAGCGAAATGAACCGAATACAACCCGGAGACGTGCTCGTTTCTGACATGACGGACCCTGACTGGGAACCGGTAATGAAGCGCGCCTCGGCGATCGTCACCAATCGCGGCGGACGCACCTGCCACGCAGCGATTATCGCTCGCGAACTGGGCATTCCGGCGGTCGTGGGCTGTGGAAACGCAACGGAGGCCATTGCCGATGGCCGGGATGTAACAGTCAGCTGTGCGGAAGGTGATGAAGGATTCGTCTACGAAGGTCAGCTCGATTTCGACGAGACGCTGATCGAACTCGACTCATTGCCCGATATCCCGGTCAAGTTGATGATGAATGTTGGTAACCCGGACCGCGCGTTTGATTTCGCCAACATCCCCAATCGAGGCGTTGGTTTGGCAAGGCTCGAGTTCATTATTAACCGAATGATCGGTGTGCACCCGCAAGCGTTGCTTGAGTATGACAATCTCGACGACGGCACGCGTGCAGCCGTTGACGACCAGATGGCCGGCTACGGTGACCCGGTACAGTTCTTCATCGATAAGCTCGCGGAAGGTGTCGGCACGATCGCCGCAGCCTTTAATCCGGAGCCTGTCATCGTTCGCATGTCCGATTTCAAATCAAACGAGTATGCGAACCTGATAGGCGGCGAGCGCTACGAGCCTGACGAAGAGAACCCGATGCTTGGATTCCGCGGTGCCGGCCGCTACGTCGCCGAGAGTTTTCGGCCCTGTTTCGAGCTCGAGTGCGCCGCGATTCGCAAGGTTCGAAATGATATGGGACTCAGGAATGTCCAGGTCATGATTCCGTTCGTACGCACAGTAGCGCAAGCTCGCAAAGTCATCGACCTCATGGCGGAGAATGGGCTCGAGCGCGGCAAGGACGACCTCAAAGTCATCATGATGTCGGAGTTACCGACCAATGCCCTGCTGGCCGATCAATACCTCGAAATGTTTGACGGTATGTCGATTGGCTCAAACGACATGACGCAGCTCGCGCTCGGGATTGACCGTGATTCTGCACTGGTGGCTGATGACTTCGATGAGAGAGACGACGCCGTCAAGGCACTGCTGGCAATGACCATCGCCGCCTGCAAGAAGCAAGGCAAGTATGTTGGCATTTGCGGCCAGGGACCATCGGATCATCCGGACCTGGCACACTGGCTACTCGACCAGGGTATCGAAAGTATGTCGCTGAATCCCGATAGCGTTATCGAGACGTGGTTATCCCTGGCTGGGGAGTCCGTCTAGAACCGGTCGTATCGTGATTTTCGTTGCCAGCGGATTCTCGGTAGCCAGATGCCCAGGATCATTCCGACGACGAGAACCATTGCGCCTGTCATGAACCAGTAGCGAGTAGTCTGGCTGGTTAGCTCGCGATTTTGCTGCTCGAGCGTTGCTGCCTGAATTTCGGCATTTGCAAGCTGGTCACGAAGTTCTTTGTTCTGATTGTTGATCGCGAGTACGTTTGCTGCCGTACGTTTGATCTCAGCAAGTTCCTCTTCGAGTCGGCGTTTTTCATTCTCGAGCGTCGCGATTTGCCGAGATGCCGAATCGTATTCGCCCTGCACAGCATCAAGTTGGGACGTCAGGGAACTGCCCTGCGCCGCCGCGCTTGTCAGGCGACTTGTCAGCGTCTCCAATTGCTCGCGAGCGCTTGGCTCGTCCATCAGGTAGCGCGTCAGAACCCAACCCTCGGTACCTGCCGCTGTGCGCACCAGCGCGTAACCGGCGTCGTCATCGCGCTCAACGAGCTCAAGTGCCGTGCCACTTCGCAACACGCGTTCTATCGCGTTGCTGGTGCTCGGGCCGGTGCGCAGCATGACCTCAAATTGGTCGCTCACCCACATGGACTCAGCCGCAACCTGAGTTGCCGGAAAGATAATCAACAGGCCAAAAGCCAGAATGCTGGATGTCAGTTTCATAGTCGTTAGTCTAACAGAGGAAATAATTTTTTAAATCAGTCGCTTAACGGCGACAGCTGATGGATATTCTCTTCCCATCTCGCACCATCGAATTCTGTCACAGTGCGCGACACTATGGTATCCGTATCGAGGCAGTTTGCATTGATGCTGAAACCGTCAGGATGAGACCGCGGGACGTAGAATGACTTGATACCGCAGTGCCTGCAAAAATAGTGCTGCGCGGCGCCCGTATTGAATGTGTAGGTCTCAATATCGTCCTTGCCGCTTACGAGGCGAAAATCGCCTGCCGCAGCAATCAGGTGGAGGTATCCCGTCATGCGGCAGATGCTGCAATTACATCGGGTGACTTCGATGTCCGCAGGTGCCGTCACTTCGAAACGCACCTTGCCACAATGGCAACCGCCCTTGTGAATGGTCATGTCGCGACACCTCCGTCTTTCACCCACACGGCAAGGTTGTTGTTCGCCGGCATTGCGTACAAACGAACTCGACGCATGCCACCACGTTGAGCAAAACTGTCAAGTTCCTCAATATGACGAATGCCCATAGCAGGATCACGCTGCCGCAAGGAATGATGAAAATCTGCATTGCTCGACGTATTGAATCGCCCACCCTGTCGAAAGGGACCGTACAAGACAAAAACCCCACCGTCCCGCAAAACTTCCGCAACGATAGTGAACATCTTTTCCACGGCCTCAGGGCTCATGATGTGAGCTGTGTTAGCTGCATAGACGCCGTCGTAGCGCTTCTGGGGCAGCCCAGCGTCGAGTACGTTGAGCGCCAGTGGTTCGAGCACGTTGGGCAATGACGCATCGGCGAGCCACGCCCCGATACCACCATGATTGCCAGGCACGTCGCTGGTCTGCCAGACGAGATGATCCAGTGCCTGACAGAAGAACACTGCATGCTGTCCCGTGCCCGAGCCGATTTCGAGAATCGACTCGAGGTCACGAAATTCCACGCGAATGGCGCCAAGAATTGCCTCGCTGTTGCGAGCAGTGGCTTCGGCGTACGGCTTCTCTATCATCTCACTGGCGACGAATTCAGCATGTCCTGATTCAGCAGCCGGGAACGATACCACTGTAGCTCGGCAATCGAATCGCGAATATCAGAAAGCGCCCGGTGCCCGGATTCCTTGTTGAAACCGGCCGCAACTGCAGGCGCCCATTGCTGTGCGAGGATCTTCAATGTACTCACATCGAGATTGCGATAGTGAAAGTACCGCTCCAGCTCTGGCATTTCCCTCGCCAGAAAGCGTCGATCCTGGCAAATACTGTTGCCGGCCATCGGGGACACACCAGCATCGACCCAGGTGGACAGAAACTCCAGTGTCGCGAGCTCCGCCTGGCGCAGTGTCACGTCGCTGCCAAGCACTCTTTTGGTCAGGCCCGATTCGCCGTGTTGGCGCGTGTTCCATTCATCCATCCCGTCCATGACCGCTTCGGGCTGGCCAATCGCAAGTTCCGGACCTTCGGCCAGTTCGTTCAGATGCCTGTCTGTAACGATGGTCGCGATTTCGATAATGGTATCGGACTCGGTGTTGAGGCCCGTCATCTCCAGATCAATCCAGATCAGGTTACCGGCACGGTCATTGTCGCCTTGCGCTTGTTTCATTCGATCCCCTTCATTCGTCGCTCCAGGCGCTAGTTTACCTGTCCTGAGTGACCAAGGCTTCTGGCATACTGCCCGCATGCAATCCACACAGGCCCAGGTTATTGCCACCTACAGTCGACGTATGCGGCTGCGACTGGCAGAAAACTCGGAAGTCGAAGCGAGAATCAAGGGCAAGAAACTGAAGCCGGTCTGCGGTGACTATGTAGCAGCTGAGCCTATCGAGAATGAAGACGACTGGCTGATCACCGCGATTTGTGACCGCGAAAACGCGCTCGCACGCCCGAACATGCGTGGCCAGGTGGAAGTATTGGCCGCCAATGTTGATCTCCTGATTGTCGTCGCTGCCGTGGCGCCCGAACCTGACTGGTTCATCCTGGACCGATATCTCGCTGCAGCCGAAAATATGTGGGTGGATGCGGTTGTGGTATTCAATAAGACGGATCTCGCGACGGGTGACGCGGCAACCAGGCAAGCCCTCGGCGACTACGCACATGCCGGCTACCCGGTACTCCGTTGCAGCGCGGAAACAGAATCTGGTATTGAAGAGTTGTTACAGATGATCCGGGATCAAACAGCTATCATCGTCGGCCAGTCTGGTGTCGGCAAGTCGAGCATCATCAATGTACTCATGGGCGGGCGGACGCAACGCACTAAAGAAATTTCGAACAAAACGGGCGAAGGTAAACACACGACGGTCAATTCAATGATGCTGGACCTGCCGCAGGGAGGCCGGATCATTGACTCGCCGGGCGTGCGCGACTATGCACCCGTGCTCGACTCGATGCCCGCAGTCGTGTTGGGTTTTCGTGAAATCGAGAAGGCAGGCCATGACTGCCGTTTCGCCAATTGCCGCCACCTTCGTGAGCCCGGATGCGCGGTCAAGTCCGCTGTTGAAAATGACATCATCAGCGCACGGCGCTATGAATCGTACCGACGCCTGCTGTTTCTAACCGAAAAACTGGACCAGAGGACCTAGCCTGGAGGCCAACTGAGTGCCCTGCCCCCGAGTACATGCAGGTGTATGTGAAAGACCGATTGCCCGGCGCCTTCGTTGCAGTTCATTACCGCCCGATAACCCTCGTCGGATATACCTTCTGCACGCGCAATGTCCTTCGCCGCGAGATACAGGCTTCCGACAACTTCCTGGTCTTCGTCGTCAAGATCATTGATCGTCGCAATATGTTTGCGCGGAATAATCAGGACGTGCGTGGGTGCCTGCGCATTGATATCCCGGAATGCAATGGCCGAATCCGACTCATAGACGATATCCGCAGGGATCTCGCCATTGAGTATCTTGCAAAACAGGCAATCGTGCTCACTCATGATTAGCTCCTAGTCAACGACACGCCGACCGTAAAACGCGTGTGAGAGCGTGCCACCGTCGACGTATTCGAGTTCCCCGCCCAGCGGCACACCGTGTGCGATGCGTGACGCCTGCACTTCGTGTCGCCCCGCCAGATCAGCGAGGTAGTGAGCCGTCGCGTCACCCTCCACAGTCGGGTTGGTCGCGATGATCATCTCTCTGGCAGCGCCTTCTGCCAAACGTTCCTCGAGAATACCGAGGCCGAGTTCTTCCGGACCGATTCCGTCGAGCGGTGACAAGTGACCCATCAGGACGAAATAGAGGCCGCGATAGCCAGTTGCGTCTTCGACAGCCATGACGTCGGCAGGTGACTCGACAATACAAAGTTGCGATTCGTCGCGCCCGCTGGCAGAACAGATGGAGCACAGCTCGTGCTCGGTGAACATACGGCAACGGCTGCAATGGCCGATTCCGTTGACCGCGTCCTCGAGCGCAGTGGCAAGGCCGGCAGCGCCTTCGCGATCGCGCTCCAGAAGATGAAATGCAATGCGCTGCGCTGACTTGCGACCTACACCCGGCATGCATCGCAGGGCATCGATCATTCGTACGAGGAGCGGTGAGTAGGACATGCTTGCTAAAAAGGCAGCTTCATTCCCGGCGGCAGCCCCAGGCCTGTCGTCATACCGGCATACTTCTCTTGTACGGTTGTTTCAACCTTACGTAGCGCGTCATTGAACGCTGCTACGATCAGATCTTCGAGCATCTCTTTGTCGTCACCGACTATCGAATCGTCGATATCAAGCGCCTGCACCTGGTGCTGGCACGTCATCGTAATACGCACGAGTCCTGCGCCGGATTCGCCGGTCACTGTCAATGAGGCCATTTCCTCTTGCGCCTTCTTCATATTGGCCTGCATTTCCTGAGCCTGCTTCATCAGCTGGCCGATACCACCCTTCATTTTCCTACTCCTGACCCGAGTCGCTCTGCGGCGGGTTGTTTAACTTTATGGATTCGGCACTCAACTCGGCGCCAAACATGCTTTTTAGCGCCTGCACGTTTGGATCGGCTTCGAGTTTCTTGCGTTCGGCAGCAAACCGCTCACCGACCTGTCGCGACTCTGCCTGCATGGGCGACTCGACCTCGGCTTTGCCGATGCTGATATCCACGACCAGTGGTTCGCCGTAATGATCCGACAGGGTATTGGCCAGGGACTCTTTGCGTTGCCGCGTCAGGTACGACTCAGAACCGGGATCAAGGCTGAAAAATACAGTGTTGTTCTCTCGCCGCAGCAGTGCGCAGCTGGCCGCCAGCAAGCGCTCGGCGCCGCTGAGGCCAAGTCGAGGCACGAGTTCTTGCCAATTGGGTGCCTCCCACGCGGCCGAATCCGCAGCAGTTTGCTTGCCCTGAACCACTTTGGCGACTGGTGCGGCGACCCTTGCCGGTTCTGTCTGTGGCTTCGAGGCGTCACCGGAACCACCAGCAGCAGCACTGCCGATGGCATCAGCAGGACGAAAAGCCAGCATACGCAGCAAGGTCATTTCCGCCCCGCCGCGTGGATCCGGAGCCATGTGCAGATCGCGTCGACCAATTAACGCAGTCTGATAAAACAGCTGCACATCAGCAGCACCGAGCGTTGCTGCAAGTTCGCTTAGCTCCTCGTCGGAGATTTCATCGTCCGCATCAATGCTTCCGACAACCTGGTAGACCGCAATCTGTTGCAGCACTCGAGCCAGGTCCTCGAGCAGCCGGGCGTAGTCAGGAAATTGTTCGTCTATGTCCTTCATCGCCGCGATGATGCCGGCGGCATCATTGGCTGCCAGCAGACGAACCAGCCGCGACACGTGATCGCGATCGATGGTTCCAAGCATGGTCGCGACCTGCTTTTCTTCTACTTTGCCGCCGCAATAGGCGATCGCCTGGTCCAGCAAACTCAGTGCATCGCGCAGGCTGCCATCTGCGGCACGGGCAATCATCGCAATGGCCGCACTCTCGAATTCGATGCTTTCTGCATCGCAAATATGCGCCAGGCGATCCTGGATCAGGCGCGGAGTGAGACGCGTAAGGTTGAACTGCAGGCAACGTGACAACACTGTGACCGGGAGTTTCTGGGGGTCTGTTGTCGCCAGCAGGAATTTTACGTGCGGAGGCGGCTCCTCGAGCGTTTTCAGTAGTGCATTGAAGGAGCTCTTTGAGAGCATATGCACCTCGTCAATCAGGTACACCTTGTAGCGCCCACGAGCCGGCGCGTACTGCACGTTGTCGAGGAGATCGCGCGTGTCATCGACTTTTGTCTTGGACGCGGCATCGACCTCAATCAAGTCTACAAACCGACCTTCGTCTATCTCAACGCAGCTGCTACATTCTCCACAGGGTTCCGCCGTGACGCCCGTATCACAATTCAGCGCTTTTGCCAGGATCCTGGCGATAGTGGTCTTGCCGACACCGCGCGTTCCGGCAAACAGGTAAGCATGATGCAGCCGACCCGATTCGAGCGCGTTGACCAGGGCCTGCAAAACATGCTCCTGACCAACGGTGTCAGCAAAGTTTTTCGGCCGCCATTTGCGCGCCAGGACGAGATAGCTCATACGTGATCAGTGTATAGCAAGGGAGGCAAGGAGCAAGCGGAGTTAGTGGCCCGCGCCAGCCACACCCCGGCACCCGGTGTCACCGCTACCGTTGCTCCCTTCCGGGCCTGGCGGAGTTTGCGATTGACCGTCGCGGGGAAGCCGACGCGGACCGGCGGCGATTATCCCCAGAGATGCCGGTCTTTTTCAATAACCAATGAGGGCGTGCCGACGATCAGTGGATCGGGACCATGCACAACATGCTGATCTTTATCCGGATAAGCGAGTTGCGACAGGAAATGCTGCATGCAATTTAGTCGCGCCCGCTTCTTGTCGTCCGACTTAATGACGTTCCATGGCGCATCGCCAGTGTCCGTGTAGAAGAACATCGCCTCTTTCGCCTCGGTATATTCGTCCCACTTGTCCCGCGACTGTTCATCAATAGGACTCAGCTTCCATTGTTTAAGAGGGTCACCCTGACGCGACGCAAAACGACGCATCTGCTCTTCGTGTGTCACCGAAAACCAGTACTTGAACAGCTGGATACCGGATCGCACCAGCATGCGTTCAAGGTCGGGAACCTGGCGCATGAATTCCAGGTACTGGAGGGAGCTGCAAAAACCCATTACGCGTTCAACACCGGCCCGGTTGTACCAGGAGCGATCAAAGAACACCATTTCGCCCTCGGTGGGCAAGTGCTTGATGTAGCGTTGGAAGTACCATTGTCCAAGTTCGTGTTCAGTGGGCTTCTCCAGTGCGACGACTCTCGCGGCGCGCGGATTGAGGTGCTCCATAAAACGCTTGATCGTGCCACCCTTGCCGGCCGCATCGCGACCTTCGCAGATGACGATGATCTTCTGACCGGTCTGCTTGACCCAGTTCTGAACCTTGAGAAGCTCGACCTGCAGATCGGCCTTTTGCTTCTCGTAGACGGGCTTACGAATCTTGTTCTTGTAGGGGTATTTGCCCGTGCGGAAAAGCTCCTTGATCATCTCCGGGCTGTGGCGCATTTCGCCAAGCAGGTGAGCTGCAGACTCTGCTGCTGGCTTGCTTTTTTGAGGGCTCACGTCCACGGGTCGCAATGGCGACTTACCGCCGACGCTTGCTGGTCCATCACTCATAATAACCCCTTAATCATAACCGAATAGTCTTTGGTATTATCCGCGTTGGTGAGAGCGCATGAAATACGCAATAACGCCTATTTTGGTAACGGTACGACAAGCGCCAATTGCGCGTCCACCTCAGTATCCGACTTTTTTCCCAACCGGTAGAATCGAAACGGGAGCCAATGTTGCGGTAGACTGCCAAACCTGTTGGCCGTTCATTGATTTCATTGGAACAAAGGACCTGGTTTGATGTCGACGTCGGAAAGTTCATCTTGCAAGCGCAGCGCGGCCGTACTGTGCGTGTCTGCGCTAATCGCCATGACGCTGTCTGCCTGCACTACGGTCGAGACACAAAGTTTTCAGGTCAACACGAGTTCGACAGTGGAGTCGTCCCAGATCGCGACCAATGCAGATTTCTCCCGATACAACCGGCTTCACGCCGTCGACATGGGCATATTCTTTCCCGACGGCACGCAAACACCGCCCGAAGACGTGCAGAAAATTCGCGATATTTTCCGCAACGCTTTCTTTGGCGAACTCAGCGAGTACGTCATTGTCACGGAACCAGGGCCAGGCGCGATGACCGTGCAGGCAACACTCATCGATTTCCGCAATGCAGGCCGTGAGAGCGTGATGAGTGTTCGATCAGAACTCAGAGACATGGCAGCACCTGGCAAAATTCTGTTCATGATGGAAATGCGTGATTCTGTTTCAGAAGCTGTTCTGGCGCGCGCAGCGGACAGCGCCAAAACACCGACTATTGCCACGGCAGACGGTACTCAGACAGACTGGTCCAGTGTCGAGGACGCGGCGCAGCACTGGGCCTCGCTGTTTCGGGCGTTTCTCGATGAGAATTTTGGCAAGTAGCGAATCACGGAGATCTGCATGCGACTTATGTTAGCCGGGGCCAGGGCCCCGTTCCTGGCCCTTGGCCTGATCCTGCTCAGTAGCTGTGGCGGAACGCCTTCGGAGCCTGGCCCCAAGTCCGGTTTCGAAAACTTCCTGGTGATCGGAGTAGCTGGCAACTATGACTCGCGAGCCCAGTTTGAACGCGTGATGGCTTCTCAATTGCGGAACAAAGGCGCATCCGCAGCACCTCTTTACTCGGTTATAAGTGGCAACCAATCCGTTGTCAGGGAAGACATCATTGCAGTAGTTCAGGAACGAGGTTTCGACGCGGTGCTGGCCGTCAGGCATCTGGATAGCGAGGTCGAGCTTGAGGTTACGCCTAGCCGCTCGGGAATCGATGCGACGCCGATTGGCGGCAGATTCCTGAATTTGTTCCGCTCCGACTACACCAACTACACGAACCCGGAATCGATAAACCTCTCGGAGAATGCTCTACTTGCCATCGAACTCTATAGCGTCGAAACCGAGGACGTTGTTTACAAGTTCGAATTTCAAACCAAGAGCGAGTCAAATGTCGGCTTACTCATCGACCATACCGCCAAAACCATCGTCAACCGACTGGATCGCCAAAACCTGATTGCCAATTAGGGTCAGCTTTTTCTTCTTCGCAGATACTGTGCAACCTTGAAGCCCAATCGATATCATGCCAAACCAATGATCCGCGTACTTCTATCATTTGTTCTTCTCGCCATGCTCGCAGCCTGCGAAGACGGCCCGCGCGAGCTCACGATGGTCACACCGACAGCTGAGATCGATCGCGAGATTGTCCAGGACCTGGGTGAATTGTTCGCTAATGAGCGTGTGCTGACGAATTTGCAGCTCACCGATATTTCCTTGTCGGGCGAACAGGCGCTCGATGCACTCGCGTCCGGCGACGCAGATCTGGCCCTGATCTCCAACAGCCTGAACTTTCGTCGGGAGATTGCAACGGTCATGCCGTTGTACCCCACCGTTCTGCACATTGCGCGACGCGAGGGGTTTGCCGAGCCGTTGGGCCCCGGCGATTTGAAAAATGCGGCAGTTTTTGCAGGCGCTGAAGGATCGGCTTCACGGGCAATGTTTGAGAGTATCGCTGAGAACATAGGTCTCGACGACGACGAGTATCGCTACATTTCAAATACAAACGAGATCGCAGACATCGTTGTTGTGTTTGCGCCGATCGCGCCTGAGCGCGTTGCGGAGTTTCCGGAACTGCGATTGATTTCCATAGGGACACCCGGCGATATCGGCAATGGCGGTACTATCGATGGAGCCGTACTTCTGAATCCGTACTTTCGACCGTTCGTCATTCCGGTCGGCACCTACGGTGAATCAACGCCAGAACCGATCGTCACTGTTGCAGTCGACAAAATCCTCGTCGCGAGAATCGACCTCGACAGCGCCATTGTCTACGACTTGATCAGCGATATCCTCCGACTTCGGCCTGCCCTGGCGGCGAAACGTCCTGGCCAGTTCCAACAGCTTGACGAGAACTTTGACGTGAGTGCCTCCCGGTTCATTCTGCATGCTGGACCACAGGACTATTTGCAGAGGTCCGAGCCGACTATCTATGAACGCTATTCAGGTGTGGCGGAAGTCACTGTCACTGCATTTATTGCAGTCTTTAGCGCGTCTATTGCCGGCGTCCGGATTTTCCGCATGCGACGCAAGAACCGTATTGATCGCTTCTATGCGGCCGCGATCAAAATCCGCAGTTCACTATCAGACTCAATGAATGACGACGACAAACGTAACGCTGCGGATCAGTTGCACGAGCTTCAGAATGAGGCTTTCGAACTGCTGGTGGATGAGAAACTCGCTGCAGATGAGAGTTTCAGGATATTTATAACCCTGTCTAACGACGTTCTGGCGCAGTTGTCGCGCAGCGCCTAGAATGAAGAACTTTTCCTGGCTGCTTGTCGCCCTGCTCGTGTTCTTGATCGGCGCGCCGATAGCCGACGACCTGGGCCTCATGTCGGCTCCCTTCACGCGCGCAGTGATGTTCTCCTGGCTTGTTACGGTCGGCGTCTGGAGCCTGCGAGGATTTGGCGCATATTTCAGATTCGGGCTCGTGTTCGCGGTTGCGGGCATCGTGCTCAATGTTCTCGCAGCTAATTTCTCGCCGTCCATCTACGCCTATGGCTCTATGGCTGCAATAGTCGGTTTTCTCTTTCTTGCAATCTGGTGCACGCTAAAGCAGGTTGTCTTTAGCGACGAAGTGAGCACCAACCGGCTTGTAGGCGCCATCAGCCTGTACCTGATGCTTGGCGTGCTGTGGGCGGTGAGCTATGCCGCAGTCGAGATGATGAACCCCGGCTCATTTGACGGCGTCGCGACAATAGGGCCTCTAGGCTGGAGCAGCGATTGGCTGTATTTCAGCTTCGTGACCATGACGACGCTGGGCTACGGCGACATCGGGCCGATCTCGGCTGTCGCCCGGGCACTTGCGTATATGCAGGCCTTGTTCGGCCAGTTCTACATTGCCATACTCGTTGCCGGACTCGTCAGCACCTACATATCCGACCGCAACAGACCTTGACTTGATGAGGGTAGACGCCAGAATGGTCGGAGAGACGATAAGAACAAATAATCAGGAAGTCCGATGTCACAACTAAAGCTGCTTACTGCTTCCGGTATTTGTCTTGGTATAACACTGCTCACCGGTTGTGAGCAGGCACCGCCTGAAACACCCGATATCGTTCGCCCGGTCCGCATGATCACGATATCGGAGCTACGCGGCGGTGACACATTGAGTTACCCGGGTGAAATCCGGGGCGCACAGAACGTCAACCTGGCTTTCGAGGTCTCGGGACGCATCATCGAGAGGCCGGCACAGGAAGGCATTGAGGTTACCAAAGGTCAGCTGCTTGCGCGGCTCGACCCGGCCGATTTCCAGGCTTCGCTGGACGCTGCCGAAGCCCGCTTCCGGCAATCCAAAGAGACGTTCGACCGCTTCTCGGTGGTTTTCGAGAGCGGCGCGATTTCGGCGCAGGAACTCGACAACCGCAGGCGCCAGTTCGAAGTGGACCAGGCCAATCTGGCCTCGGCTCGTAAGGCCGTGGCCGACACCGCTTTACGTGCGCCATTTACCGGCCGTATCGGTCGCACATTCGTCGACAATTTCACTAACGTCCAGGCCAAGCAGCAGATTCTGCTGCTGCAGGATCTGACCGAACTGGAAGTGGTCGTCAATGTTCCCGAGCAGGACTGGCTGCGTGCGAAACCCGGCATGACGCTGACGCAGCGCAACGAGCGCGCCAGACTCGAAGTCAGCCTGTCGACACTGCCCGACCGGTCGTTCCACGCCAGGCTCACCGAAATTGCTGCTTCGGCGGATCCGGTCACGCGGACATTTGCCGCGCACGCACGATTCGACCCGCCCGACGACGTCATTATCCTGCCGGGCATGTCTGCGACCGTTACTGTCACAGTGCCAGAGGACCTTACACCGGGTCAGACCACGGTCCTCGTGCCTGCCAACGCGGTCGTTGGCGGCGATGATGGCGGCTCCTACGTCTGGAAGATCAGCGGTGACCCATCAACCGCCAGCCTCGCAGCCGTTACTGTCGGGCAACTGACCGGCTCGGAGGTCGAAGTGCTCGAGGGGCTGGAGACCGGAGATCGCATTGCAGTTTCCGGCGTACAGCACCTCGCCGAGGGCATGCGGGTCAGCGAACTCACGAACTAGCCGCCTGTTATGAAAATCACAGAATTTTGCCTTGAGAATCGCACGACGACGCTTGTGCTGACTGTCGTAATGATCGTTGCCGGTCTCGGCTCCTACCAAAACATGGGCAGGCTCGAAGATCCCGAATTTACGATCAAGGACGCGTTGGTTATCACCCAGTACCCGGGTGCTTCGGCACAGGAAGTCGAAGAAGAAGTTACGGACGAGATCGAAATTGCCGTCCAGCAGCTGTCACAGCTCGACGAGGTCTATTCCGTATCGTACCGGGGCCTGTCCATCGTCACGGCCCGGATGAAGCAAAGTTTCGACAAGAACTCACTTCCACAGGTCTGGGACGAGTTACGGCGCAAGGTCGGGGACGCACAAGGGAAGTTGCCACCAGGTGCTGGACCATCGGTCGTCAACGATGACTTCGGTGATGTCTTCGGCATCTATTTCGCCGTCTACGGCGAGGAATACGGGTTTGATGAACTCTGGGAAGTTGCGAAGTCACTTCGCCGTGAGCTGCTGCTCGTCCCCGATGTCGCCAAGGTCGACATATACGGAAATCGCCCGGAAGTCATATACGTCGAACTTAATCGTGCTCGCATGGCGCAGCTCGGTATTCCTGCTGTGACGATTGCCAATGAGCTGCAACGCCAGAACCTGGTGACGAATTCCGGTGGCGTCAACGTCGGCCCGGAGTTCATCACGATCGAACCGTCCGAACTTGTGGAATCGGAGGAAGACCTTGGCGCCATACTGATTTCGGGTAGCGGCAGCAATGCGCAGATCTATCTGCGCGATGTTGCAACTATTCAGCGCGGCTTTCTCGAGCCACCAACGAACCTGTTGCGATTCGATGGTGAGCCCGCTATCGGCATTGGTGTTTCAACAGTTTCGGGCGGCAACGTTGTCGTTATGGGCGAGCGTCTCAAACAGCGCATGAATGAACTGGCGCCACAAATCCCGCTCGGAATGCAATTCGGCGTTATCGCAATGCAATCGGACGCGGTGCAAACCTCGATCTCGAGTTTTGTTATCAGCTTGCTCCAGGCTATTGCCATCGTCGTGGTCGTGCTGTTGTTGTTCATGGGACTGCGCAGCGGCCTTTTGATTGGCTTCGTATTGTTCCTGACCATCTGCGGAAGTTTCATCTTCATGAAGAGCGCGGGCGTCATGCTCGAGCGAATATCGCTCGGGGCGCTGATCATCGCGCTTGGCATGCTCGTCGATAACGCGATCGTAGTCGTCGACGGCATGCTCGTACGGTTTCAGCAAGGTATGGACCGACGCAAAGCTGCGATCGAGGTTGTGCAGCAAACCGCGATTCCATTGCTCGGAGCAACGATCATCGCTGTCCTGGCTTTTGCGGCAATCGGAACATCACAGGACAACACGGGTGAGTACACGCGCTCGCTGTTTACGGTCATCATGATCTCGCTGCTCCTGAGCTGGTTCACTGCGGTCACTGTGACTCCCCTGCTCGGCGTCATGTTCCTGAAAACGCCGAAGGGCGACCCGGGCGCCGACCCATACGACAGTGGTTTCTATCGCGTATTCGGTGGTTTCCTGCGGGCATGCACTAAGGCTCGATGGCTTACTATCTCGGTGGTCCTGATCGTCTTTGGCGGCGCCGTGTATGGCTTTGGCAACGTATCGCAGAGCTTCTTTCCGAATTCGACAAGACCACAGATTATGGTCGATTACTGGCTCCCACAGGGCACGTCGATCGAGGAGAGCAATCAACATGCCGCTCATGTCGAAGACTACCTGCTCGGCCTGGAGGGCGTGAAGAGCGTCGGCACAATTATCGGCCAGGGTGCGCCCCGCTTCTTGCTGACCTACACACCTGAGAAGGCCAATAGTGCGTATACGCAGTTCCTCGTGGAACTCGATGACGCTACGTACATCGATTCGCTATACGACGAAATTCAGGACGAACTCGACAATAATTTCGAAGAAGCCCAGGGACAGGTCCGCAAGTTCATCCTCGGCCCCGGCGATCCAGGCAAAATCCAGGCAAAATTCTTCGGGCCAGACCCGAACGTGCTGCGCGGACTGTCCGCACAGGCCGAAGCCATCATCAAGACACACCCCGATGCCTACGGTGTACGCAACGACTGGCGCGGCCGCGTGAAGATCCTTCGACCGATCATCGACAAACAACAGGCGAACCAGTTCGGCATTTCCAGACAGGAAATCAGCGCCGCGCTGTCGCAGGCATTCGAGGGCCTGACGGTCGGCGTATTCCGAGAAGGTGACGAATTGCTGTCGATAGTATTACGTGCAAGTGAGTCGGAACGCGATGAGGTTTCGAGCATTCGCGATTTGCAGATCTTCAGTTCCTCGGCGAACGCAACCATCCCGTTGCGCCAGGTCGTCATCGGATTTGAAACGGTCTTCGAGGACGAGATCATTCAACGCGTCAATCGTGAACGGATCATTACGACCCTCGCGGACCCGCGCCACGGCGAAGCTCCGCCGATGCTTGCCGATCTGCGCCCGAAGGTCGAGGCTATCGAATTGCCGGACGGCTATCGTTTGGAATGGTGGGGTGAATACCGAAACAGTGGTAAGGCACAAGCGGCCCTTGCGGCTTCTTTGCCCGCCTTTATCGGCATGATGATCCTGATCACCGTTGCGCTGTTCAACAGCTTGCGACAGACGGCTGTCATATGGCTCGTCGTACCGCTCGCCACAATCGGCGTCACGGTTGGTCTGCTGAGCACTCAGCAGCCGTTCGGCTTTATGGCCCTGCTCGGCTTCCTTAGCTTGATCGGCATGCTAATCAAGAATGCCATCGTACTGGTCGATGAAATTAATCAGCAGCTACAGGAAGACAAGCCGGCGATCGATGCGGTCATTGGGTCTGCGATCAGTCGATTACGCCCTGTCGCAATGGCGGCTGCGACGACGATTCTTGGCATGACGCCCTTGTTCCCGGACGCGTTTTTCGTCTCGATGGCCGTGACGATTGCGTTCGGCCTGGGCTTCGCAACGGTATTAACGATGGTCGTCGTTCCAGTGCTGTACTCAACGATCTACGGCATCAAGGCGGAATAACCGGGAAGCTCTGGGACATGTTCTCATGCAGCTTTTTGAAATTCACCCGGACTCACGCCGGTCCAGCGCTTGAAAGCGCGGGCGAAATTGCTCTGATCTGAAAACCCCACCATAACCGCGATCTGAGCTTGCGTGTACTCACTGTCCTGCAGGTACTTCTTGGCGAGCTCCTCACGCGTCGACTCGACAATATCCCGGTAACTGGTTCCTTCCGATCCTAATTGTCGCTGCAACGTACTGCGGCTACGGTGCAGTTTGCTCGCAATCGTATCCTGGTCAACGTGACCGGACGGCAGCAGCTGCACAATCATCTGTCGAACCTCGTACGCAACGGCACCATCGTCTAATGATGCGATATAGTTCTCGGCGATGCGATCTGTCGAATCAGCCACATCCGGAACTGCCCCGGTCAACGGGGCGTCAAGATCCTCAGCGTCGAATCTCCAGGCCTCCTGGTTACCCTCAAACGTAACGGGACATCCGAACTTTCTTGCAAAGTCGACTCCGCTGGCGCTGGCCGTGGCCGGCAAATTGACCTGGATCGGACGGACCGGCGCCGCACTTACAAAATCGCACATTCTCAGGAGGGCCGCGCAACCTGCATCCTGAGCGACCTGTTGTGGTTGGACAAGACGCCCTGCGCCGGTTTCTACCAGGGAATACGAATCGCCATGCGACTGCAGGTTCATTTGACCTCCAATGGTGGACAGCACATTGATGAAACGGCACAAGCGTTCCATTGCGTCATGCAGGGTATCGCTGGCAAGCCAGGCGTGACCAAGCACGAAGAAGTCACCAGGGGTTACCCGGGAACCGACCTTCCACCCGAACTCCGCATCGCCGCTCGCCTCAAACGCCAGCTGCCAGAGCGGATTCATCTTGCTGAACAGGATGCGCGAGCCTGGGCGGTAGAACTTGGTGGTGTCGATCTGCACATCCGCAAAGAACGGTGTCGGATCCGTGTCGTACTCGGTTTGCAGCGTGTCGCCAATCAGGCGCGCAACACTCGCTATTGTTGTCGGCTCGTTGAGCATGATCTTCCTGAGGTTAAATGACCAAGATCTGACGTCCTGAGACCAGATCCTAGCAGGCTCTTTTCCTACAGTGTATCCACTAACACGGAGGAAAGGACCATGAGGACAGTAAGCCACAGCGACATTCCAAGATTTTCGATTGCCGATGCGGCGCGCGCACGCATTGCGACCTATCTTTACCAGGTCTACGCGAGCGATGATGGCCTGCTTGGCGGCCTGGACCGGTGGACCCAGCGCCGTATCACCGAAGAAAACATGGCGAAACTTGCGCTCGTATTCGAATCAGACGATCCGGCCGAGGCCTGTTATCAGGACCTGATCCGCGAGATCGACACCGAGGCAGAAACCGGCATTTTCCTGGCTCGCCCTGACGCCCCGTCGCGGCACCTGCAGCGAGTTATCGACGAACCCGGCGTGTCAGGTGAATTGCATCGCGAAATCGAAGCTATAGCGCCGGTCATGTTCGCCGACGAGGCTGCTCATTCGGCCCGGGATCTCGACCTGGTCTGGGTATGCGTCGTGCAACTCGCCGGATTCGTGGTCGGTCGAGTCGAATCCGGGGCTCTCGACAATCCGGATCTTGACGCCGCGGTCGGCCGCCCTGCCCAGCGCCTTGTACAGGGCTTCGCCGACCCCGGCACCGAATTCCTTGCGCAATCGTCCGATGTCAAACCCCTGCT
>CALZHX010000358.1 GCA_945787435.1 uncultured Woeseiaceae bacterium | reverse complement strand
CAGCTCCCCTGGCCTGAGACTCTGCCAGTCGCTACTCAACGGTCGTGTCATAGCGCACACCATCCGGAACCGGCACAGGCTGGTGCACCGTTACGCCGTGATCTCCTTCAGTTTGCCGTGACGCATCGACAGCTACGAACGAAGTGTAGTCAGACATGAGCTGGTACTCGAGAGCGGTGCTCTTGATCGCGTTCCCCAGTTCATCATAAGGGTCTGCTTCCCAGGCCTGGCGGTCCGTGAGATCGGCAATGCGCAGACGCGCCCAGATTCTCGACACCTGCGCCTTCGACTCATCTGTATCGGATGCGGGGATGATGAGATCGAGCCTTTCGCTTCCGCGTGCTCCTGCGACCGCAACGCCGTCAGGTGAGCCGGTGTACTTGCCGGTCACAACGACTGCGCGACCAACGAACATATCCGGTAACTTCGCAGGATAGACATCGGACACGGCCATGCCGCCCCAGTTGATCTCGAGGTCGGTCAGTGCCGGGTGACTGATACGTGCGAAGAAGCTATTCATGATGTTGGTGGCCGAGTCGTTCGGACTCAGGTAGGCAACCGCGCCGCGGCCTTCTTTGGCCATGCGTTCGAGCAGGTAGCGATTGACCGAAGAGCCAACGCCGAAACTGAATATGCGGGCCGCACCGATGCGGTCATGCACGGCGCCGATGATGTCGAGTTCATTGCCGATATAGCCATCCGTCATAAAGGAAACGAAGCGCAGTCGGGCCGGGTCATGAGGAAAGTCGAGAGCGGCCTTGATGCCCTCGATCATCTGCGTGCCGCCGGTACTGTTCAGGCTCGTGAGGTATCGACGACCAAGCGCAATGTTTTCCGGCGTTGCAGGCAACGGTGTAGCGCCGAGTTGAGTCGAATTTTCGGAGAAACGGATGATCTGGAACGTATCGCCTTCCTGGAGGTTGTCCAGTGCAGCATTGACCGCATCCTTGGATCGATTCAGCGGCCAGCCGTTCATCGAGCCGGAACAATCGAGCACGAAGACCATTTCCATGGGTCGGCGCGCCAATGACTCGTGGTCGGACGGCGGATACAACATCATCGTGAAGTAGCCCTGGTTTGTCTTTGGGTCCCGGTACGTCATAAGGCTGGATTTCATGGTTTTTCCGGCGACCTGGAAATTCAGCACGAAGTCACGATTCGGAATCGTCGACTGTGCGGCCAGTTTCACTTTCGCTGATGCACCCGTCGGGCGAGTCGTGACGATCTCGTGCGTCGACTTGAGTTCTTCGATCGCAACGCCCGCATCGATTTCCACACTGATACTCAGGTCATGTCCGGAACGCTCGTCGGGCCGCAGGTACGAGATGCTTGTTCCGTTTTCAGGTTTAACCGCTGCTCCGTGAGGTACCGGGATGATCGGGTCGGAATGACCTGGTGGGTTGTAACGCGGACCAACAACGGTCGGGAAAACGAACGAGTACCAGCCATCGTTGTAGGCGAGCGTATTGAAGTACTGGATATCAACGTCGATAGATTTCCCGGGCTCGATGTTAGCGACTTTCTGCTCAAAAATATTCGGCCGGTGTTGCACGAGCAGGCTTGCCTGGTAGCCCTGCGAGCGTGCCTCACGGTAGATCGCCTCGGCTTCTTCCTTCTCCCTGAGGATGCCGCGAATCTTGCGATCCCCGATGATCATCAGGAACTCGCTCACGGCCGATTTCTCGGGGAGCGGAAACAGGTAAACCGCTTCGATCTTGGTATCAAACGGATTGTGGAACTGCTGCCGTACATTGACCGTGCTGATGTAACCGTCAATGCGTGCTTTGACGTCCGTGTGTTTCAGGGGCAGTGGTACGTCCTTGATCGACTGCTCCGGGATGTGCGCTAGCATTGCGCCCGTTCCTGGCGAGCGGTCCTGGCTACCGTCCTGAGCCTCACCCTCATAGGCCGGCGTCGAAATAACCCAGAGTTCTTCGTCTGATTCTATGTGGCTGAGCGCGGATCCCTGGAAGGAGTCACGGGCGGCAAATGCCACCGACGCGGGCATCGACTTGGATGGATTGGGGCTGCTAAAACCGTCGACCATCACGCCCGTCACGACAATCTCTTCAAGATCACTATCGACCTCACCCGGCAAGCGTGCCTGGTCGACAGGTTCCGTTTCGAGTGACTCTTGCGTGGTGCAGCCGATGACGATGATTGTGCTTACGAACAGCGCAGCCAGCATCCTGAACATCATTCCCATTTCACGATTTTTCATTGTTCACTCCCTGTGCGTACGTCGAGGCTGATGCGGGCGTCCGTGACCACCCCGTCGTACGTCGTAGCGGTAACCAGAAGAAGATTGAAGTCTGCATCGTCATCACCATCGAGCATGAGATGCACTGTTGCGAGCCGGACCCGGCCTGACGGCAGCTCCACTGCGTCGGCCAGCGAGTAATCGGCAACGATGATACGGTCAGCTTTGCCAAGCCGGACGGCTTCGCGATCGTAATAAGGTGCGCGCGCATAGGCAGGGCTGTCGCCTTGTTCGACGCCGACAACCTTCATTATGCCGGCGCGATCACCCAACTCAAACTGCCAGGCGGCAACGGGTTCGGTGCTGTCGAGGTACACGTCGACAGCAGCAAAACGAATGTCGTGCTCATCAGCATACGAGATCCCGAATGCGCCGAGGCCGAGCAGGACGACTGCAATAGACAATTTTCTCATTGTGACGCTCCTGCAGGCGAAAGAGAGACCACGCGTATGGCAAGCGCTTCGATTTCAGCCTGTGCAGTGGGGTCGCCGGAGCGCTCACGCGCGAGTTTCAAAACATCGGAGATATCTATGGGCTGCGAAACGCGCATCGGCTCATCGAGCTGCTGCGTCGGCTGATCGAGCCGCACAACAAAGAGCGCAACAAGAACGCTTGCGGCAACTGCGGCCCACGCAGGTCTGCGACGCCACGCGGGATTGCGACCGGCGAACTGGTCCCGGGCCATCTTCAGGACCTCACGGTCCACGCGAGCCGTGATGAGTGGAACAGCCTTGTCTGCCGATTTAAGCGCTTCAATCAGCGTGTCGGGCAGTTCCTCAAATTCGTCGTCGTTGTGTGTCACTGGGGGCTCCATACTTATTAAGCGCAGCAGAGCCCGAAAAGGTTCACGGTGAGAGGAGTTTTCTTGCCTCAGGTGATTCGCGCAGCGTCTTTAGCGCGAGATGAAGACGGGATTTGACGGTGCCTAACGGGATATCCAGCGCGGTGGCAATATCCCGCAGCGACAGGTCATCGACAAATCGCAGCATCAGAACCTCCCGGCGCTCGTCCGGGAGGCCGCGCAGCAGGGCCGGGATGTCCGACGGTCCGTCATTGGGTGAGGTTGGCAAGTCATCCGGTAGCACATCGTCCGAATGCGGGAAGCGGTCGGACTTTCGACGCAGGGTTAGAGCGCTGTTCCTGGCGACCGGGTAGAGCAGGGATGTCAGGCTGGCCGTTAGTGTCAGCCCCGGCCCGGTTGGCGGAAATTTCCGCAGCAGGTAGGTGAACGTCTCCTGCAGGACATCGAGTGCCGAGTCGTTGTCGGGCACGAAGCGCAACGCGACACGAATGACGAAGTCTTTGTGGCGCTTGTATAAGGTTTCGAACGCCTTGGCCGCGTCACGCGCATCGCCGTGATTGCAAATGTCCACCTGGCGAGCATCATCATCCAGATATTTGCGTGCCTCGGTGACGAGCGGTGGCGGCAGCCCGATGAACGGGAGATTCCCGACGAACGGTCGATCCTGGCCGACGAAGGACAGAATAATACACGTGCCCCTGGTTCAAAATAGACTACGAACAAGCGCAATTAAAGGGACAGACCGTGAATTCACATAATACAAAAACAGACAAGGTCGTGACGATCGAAGTCGTTCGCAGTGAGGCGGACCAGGACAACGTGCGCGTTTTGGAGCTGGACCTTATCGAGGCCAATGATTTGACGAT
>CALZHX010000357.1 GCA_945787435.1 uncultured Woeseiaceae bacterium | reverse complement strand
CACGGAGCACTCATGACCGCCCCAGACAGCCGTAATCTTGTACATCGTCGGTAACGCCAACTGCGAATGGTTGGCGACGTAAGCCACCGAAAAATCATTTTCCAGGAAAGCATACGTCAGGCAGGCATAAGCAATTGCAACGAATACAAAGTGCCCAACAGCAGCTGTGCGTGCCGTGGACATCATCGCTACGTCATTTCTGTGCGCTCCGACGAGCGGGAGGATCCCCTGCAACAGCGCCAGAGACAGGGCCAGGATCAGTGCGAAATGGCCAATCTCAGGAATCATTGGACGGACACCCTGTCGGACCTTCTTGCAGGCCCGCAGTCTTCTCACGGACGTGGTCTGCCTTGGCCGCTGCGGCGTCGGCCTCGGCCTCAGCAAGCGAATCGGCAACTTCCGGCGCCATGTAGTTTTCGTCATGCTTGGCGAGAATTTCATCGGCAGCGAATACGCCGTCTTCACGCAGGCGACCATGTGCCACGACGCCCTGGCCTTCGCGGAACAGGTCGGGCAATACGCCCGAGTAACTGACCGCAAGATCACAGCGCAGGTCGGTCACGAGGAAGTTCATCTCGAGAGACCCTTCTTCCCGCGTCACGCTGCCGTCCTTGACCAGCCCGCCGACCCGGAAATTGCGATTATCAGGATACTTGCCTTCGGCGACCTCGGTCACACTGACAAAAAACATCATGCTGTCTTTCATTGCCTGCAACGTCAGACCTGTTGCAATTGCAACGCCGACGACGACCAGGCCAACAGCCAGCATTCGTTGCTGTCTGGGCTTCATTGACTATCTCCAAGTGCCTTAATACGCACTTCAATGTCTCTGTATACGCGGCGATGGCGCAAACGCGCCCGCCATTCACAAACGACGAGTACGACACCAGCCAGAATGAAGCAAGTCCATACGTACGCGCCGTAACCACCCATCGACAAGTCCATACTCAATTACCTCCTGACAGAACCAGGTCTTTGACCCAGCGTGTGCGGCGCTCGCGGAACAGCACCTCGGCCCGTACGCGGCGCAATAACAGGGCGCCGAATACTAATGTAAATCCCAGGATCATTGCGAGCAGCGGATACAGCATACCGGGATCCATCGCCGGTCCACCCTCTTTAATCAGCGTCGGCCCCTGGTGCAGAGAACTCCACCACTCGACCGAGAAATGAATGATCGGAACATTTACAGCGCCCACCAGGGCCAGCACGGCACTCGCACGGTCGGCCTTGCTCGTATCGTCTATCGCGCCACGTAATGCCATGTAGCCGAAATACAGGAACAGCATAATCAACTCAGATGTCAGTCTTGGATCGCCCCACTCCCACCAGGTTCCCCACATCGGCTTACCCCAGATCGACCCGGTCGCAAGCGCGAGGAAGGTAAACCAGGCGCCCAGCGGCGCTGCAGCGGCTGCGACCGCATGCGACAGCTTGATGCGCCAGATCAGGCCGATGCCTGCACTGACCGCCATCGTCATGTAGGCCAACATCGACAGATACGCAGAGGGCACGTGCACGTAGATGATGCGAAAAGCATCGCCCTGCTGGTAGTCCATCGGTGCCAAAAACAGACCGGCGTAGGTACCGTAGCCGATCAATAACAGGCCTGGCACAGCAAGCCACGGAATCAGGATTTGGGCAATCCTGTAGAAATGTGGCGGCGACGCCAACTGGTGTATGAATTTCCACATGGTCGGGGATCTTACTCGTTACTGATACGTAATGCGGCAGCCGTTGCAAACGGCGCGAATGATAAAGTTAATACAGCATATGCCGCAAGAAAATAGAGACCTCCCGCAACACCATCGCCAGATGCCACAAGTGACACAGTCCGGGCGCCGAATATAAGGATTGGCATGGCGAGTGGCAAGATCAGCAGACTTAGCAGTGCCGTGCCGCGGTGCAAGCCGACTGTCAGTGCTGCGCCTACCGAGCCCAGCAAGCTAAGGCTGATGGTGCCGAGCAGCAACGTGAGCATCAGGTAGCCCGTCACAGAAAACGGCATCTGGAAGGTTATGGCAACTACGGGAGACACCACGACCAACGGCAGGCCACTGGTCAGCCAATGTGCCAGTGTTTTGCCCAGCGCAAGCGCCGACAGCGGGATCGGGCTGACCAGCATCTGGTCCAGGCTGCCGTCCTCGTAGTCGGACAGAAACAGGCTGTTCAACGACAGAAGCATAGACAGCAGAGCCGCCACCCACAGGACAGCCGGCCCACTCAACTTCAATTGCTCCGGGCTCGGCCCCACTGCGAGCGGGAACAACGCTGCAACCATTGCGAAAAAGAACAGCGGATTGAGAACGTCGCCAGGACGTTTCCACGCGAGCAAGAGATCGCGGCGCGCTATGCCGGCAATGCCGGAGAACATGCTGATTGATTCGTCTTCGGTGTTCATTGCAGTACGATCTTTTGTACGTTGCCGCCGATTTCAACATCCTGGTGCGCGGCCATGATGCACATGCCGCCCCGGTCGAGATGCTCGGTCGTCAGGTTCATCACGAGAGCCCGGCCCTCACGATCCAGGTTCGTGAATGGCTCGTCCATCAACCATAGCGGCACACTCGACAACAACATCCGTGCCAGTGCGACACGACGCTGCTGCCCGGCAGACAGCGATCTCATTGGCAGTCGCTTGAGACGATCGATATCCAGCCGCTTCAATACCTCTTCGAAGTCCTGACCGGACTGTGCCCTGAGATGCGTCTCAAACCTCAGATTCTCGACCAGCGTCAAATCTGCCTTGAAACCGACACGGTGCTGCATCCACACGAGCGAGCCATAAAATGACTGACGATTCGTGCGTACGGGCTTGCCCTGCCAGTGAATATCACCGTCTTCGAACTCGATAAGGCCTGCAATTGCGCGCATCAGGCTGGTCTTGCCCGTGCCGTTGCGACCTTCGAGCAACAACAGCTCGCCAGGATTTAGCGCAAAACTCAGACCCTGGAAAAGACATCTCTCGCCACGAAACAGGGTAAGTGCGTCGGCGGACAACTGTGCAGTCAATACCTTGCGCCTCGTCGCCGAACGCAGACAGTGTATGAGTTAGTTCTAAACATCTTTTACTTTCAACCTGTTACTGACTTTAATTAATTTCATTTCCACAATACCGCCGTGTCCGCTTGATCCACAAAGGATCTCTTGATCACGGTTTACAAGTGTTCGACGCCGGTCGTAGACTGGTGGGCCGGGCGCAAGAATACTATTCAAAACGCTTCGGCCCAACAGCAGCGAATATTACGCGACAACGAATGGACGCGAGCAACTACTTATGGACTTAGGGGCAGCAGGTCTTAACGAACAACCCTTTCGGACCCACGGACGGCCGCTAGCGACCGTATCCTACGCGTCTCACAATGAAGGACTCAAGGTCCTTGAAGAATCCTGCGCCCAAGCCAACGGGTTGAGCCTGATCCAGGGCCCAACGCTTTCCGGTAAATCCAGCATTGTTCGGAAGTTTGTCGACTCGTTACCGGAGGAATGGTCGGTTGCGGTCGTCGACGGCAAGGGCCTGAATACGAGTGGTCTTCTGCAGGACGTATTGCGACAGTTCGGCTACGCTCTCGACCAGAGTTCTACCAACGAACTGCTGGGCCTCATGCGTGTATTCACGTTGCAGCAGGCAGCCTCTCACGAGCCGCCGATACTCATCATCGAGAATACACACGCGCTGAAAGCCAGCGCTTTGCGCGCCCTGTGCGAACTGGCCGATCTGAAAGTCCGGGGGGTAAGCGCACTCAAGATGGTGCTCGTCAGTGACCGCCCTCTGCTGAGGCTGATTCAATCACCAGAAATGGCACCACTGGCCGATCGACTGACCCATGATTTTCACTTGCGGCCGATGAGCAACGAAGAGGCGATGCGCTACGTTTATGACAAGCTTCGTGCCGCCGGCAGCACGGTGCCTGAATTCGTATTCCCGCTAGCGGTGTGTACAGAATTGTGGCGGGCATCGGGTGGCTGGCCCGGAGTCCTCGATCGTGTCGCACTGCTCGCGCTGGCCAATGCAGGCACACTGCCGGTTCCGCAGGAAGATATAGAACAACCGGTACTACCGCAGGGTACCTGGATCGATGCCGACCACGTTACGGCAGACAGTCAATCAACCGAGCCAGTGGGGCCGCCGACGCTGTACGTATCGCACGACGGCGAAACTCTGCGTGAACTGACATTCGATTTGCAGCGACTACTGATTGGCCGATCGGAGCACAACGACGTTTCGATCAGCAGCAAGTTTGTCAGTCGACACCATGCACTGCTCGTACGGCATGGCAGTGCAACGTTCCTGATGGACCTCAATAGCAGCAATGGCACGTTCGTCAATTCGCGACGCGTGTCAAATCATGTACTGGTTCATGATGATGTCATCACGATCGGCAACCACCGCATCAAATTCAATGATCCGTATGCGACCAGGCGTGGCTCCCTCGATGGCAGTGAGTTCGCCGAAACTGCGATCATGAAGACGCTGGAAGACATGCGCAGCCTGCTGGCGCAGGAAAATACCGAAATCCTGCCGACTGCGACTGAGAACCTGCCGACGTCAGGCGTCTAGCTGAAGAACTTCTCTTTGAAATGTTTGCGGCACATTGACACGTAACGGTCATTGCCGCCGATTTCTATTTGCGAGCCCTCGGTGATCGCGTTGCCGCCCTCATCAAAACGAACAACCATGGTCGCTTTGCTGCCGCAATCGCAAATCGCTTTGAGTTCCTTGAGATTGTCCGACCAGGCCAGCAAATACTTGCTGCCCTCAAACGGCTCACCCTGAAAATCGGTACGCAGGCCATATGCCAGCACCGGGATATTCATCTTGTCCGTCACTTCACCAAGCTGAAATACCTGTTCTTTTGTAAGGAATTGCGCTTCGTCGATAAGCACGCAGTGCACTTGTGAATGCTTGTTTCGCTTCTCAACCAGTGCAAGAAGGTCATCGTCGGGCACGAACGTCCTCGCATCGGTCTCGATGCCAATTCGGGACGTGACCTTGCCTTTGCCGAATCGATCATCGAGTTGCGGAGCCAACACGAGTGTATTCATGCCCCGCTCGCGGTAGTTGTAGCTGGATTGGAGTAACGCCGTCGACTTGCCGGCGTTCATAGATGAGTAATAGAAATAGAGCTTGGCCATGCGGCAAAGTGTGCCGCAATGCGCTGCGTAACTCTAGCGTCGAACCAGGTGCGTCAGTATGTGGCGCAGGTTACGGCGCTTGGGCTTGGCGCATCCCGCGCATAAGGAACGGGGCGTGTGCCGGTGCGATACGATCTGCGGTACCGGCGTCACACGCCCTTCCTTCAGACAAGAACTGCAAATCACGAGGTCGGACATTAATCCGAGCAGGCGATAGTCAACATTGCTGGCTGTGGTTGCAGAACTCATCGTGCGTCTCCGTGGGACTTGCTTTGTTGTCCCAAAACGCACGAGGAAAGTCTAATAAGTCGTTGGTTTTTATTGAAAACTGTGAGCCAGTTAACACCCAAAGTGCGACCAGTGGCAACTAACGGCCAGCTCAATGATTATTCGGAATCGCTGTCAGCCTGCAAAAAACGAACGCTGCATCGTAAACCAGCCGGCAGCGCATAATCGGTGTTTGGCAGCACAAGACGAACGCGGAAGGTACGGCTTGCGGCGTCAAATACGTTATCGACCACGGCCACCTCCGCATCGAAATCTCCACCGATTGGCATTTCCGGCGAAACACTGGCGGGCATGCCTGGCTGAACCGCTTTATATTCGGATACGGGCATAAACACTTCAACGTACAGTGGATCGACCTCGGCGATGGTCATCACCGTCGCCTGCTCGTGCACGTACTCACCGGGAAACATCGTGACATCCACGACGACGCCGTCGACGGGACTGCGTATCGAGCGTCGCTCAAGACGACTTCTGGCTTGCTCGTACTCCAATTTCGCAATGTCATGCTCCATCACAGCAGTTTCAACAGCGATATCCGCCAGGCGACTCTCCACCAAAGCAGTCGTGTAGTCGCGCTCCGGAATTGCATTTGTGCTACGTAGGTCTTCGAGCCGTTCTGCCTCTTTGCGCCGAAACTCACTCTGAGCTATAGCACCATCGACACCGGTTTGCGCTTCGGCACGCAACCGTGCACGTTCTGCCGTCAATGCTTCTTGCTCAGAGTCCAGACGCGCCACCGCCTCGCCTGCCTTCACACGTTGTCCACGCCCTACCAACACGCGATCGAGGATCCCCTCTTCTGAGCTCTGCAGCTCAATCGTTGATTTCGCCTCCATGACACAGTCGTAGCTGTCCTGCTGTGCATGCAGCTGCGTCGCCGGCAATTGCAGGAGAATGGCCGCAAGTGCAAGCGTAGCCGGTCGATAGTCGCGCGGGTCAATCACTCCAAACCTCCTGAAAAAGCCAGCAGGACACCGAGTTTCTGGTCCTGCTTCAACAGCGCACGGCGCGCTGCCGAGTGCACGCGCTCCGCCCGCCGCTGCGCCCTCCGGAATACAAACAACGATACCGCGTTTCTGCAGAAGCCGGGCAAGGCGCTCGTCCACCGCACAACAATCGGATGTATGAGTTCGAGCAAAGGATCCTCGAGGGAAAGAATACCCTGGACCATTCCTGGCTCACCATGCCGACCGCAGCGCCCCGCGAGTTGCCGATCGATGCGGCTGGCGTCATGGCGCTCGCTCAGGATAACGTGCAGGCCATCCGTCTCGAGGACTTTTTCGTCCACCGGAATGTCGACGCCGCGTCCTGCCATATTGGTCGCCACCGTAATTCGGCCATACTCTCCGGCCCGGGCGATAATTTCCGCTTCATGGCTGTCCTGGGCTGCGCTGAGCACCTCGTGCTCAAGCCCGGCGTCAGTGAGAAGGTCGCTGAGGGTTTCTGACGCGGCTACGGAGCGCGTGCCAATCAGTACCGCATGCCCTGCAGCACTCAGTTCCGCCGCACGCTCTGCGATCGCCTGCCACTTTTGCTCAGCCGAGGTGAGGACGCGCGTGGGCAAATGGCGCCTGTGCATCGGGCGGTTGGTCGGGATTCGCGTGACAGCCAGGCGGTAGACGGCCCAGAGTTCCCGGCTCACCTCGCGCGCAGTACCTGTCATACCCGCCAGGCGCTGATAGCGGCGGAAGATACGTTGATAGGTAATCCTCGCCATCGGCACCTTTCGCCCAGTCACGGCGCAGCCCTCTTTGGCCTCGACAAGCTGGTGCAGACCTTCGCTCCAGGAACGATCGGCCATTATGCGGCCAGTGTACTCATCGACGATCTGTACCTTATCGTCCTGAACAAGGTAGTGATCCCCGCGGTGAAAAAGATGCAGCGCCGTCAGTGCCTGCCGCGCGGACTCCTCACGCCTCACGGAACTGCGCCAGATGCCGCCGATCTCGTTGCCCAGTTCGGCCAGCCGTTCCCGGCCCGTCCTTGTCACCTCGACACGCCGCTCCGTGCGAAGAATCTTGTAGTCTCGATCGATTTCAAGCTGATCTACAAGGTGCAGCGCTGTCTCGGCCCAGAGTTGCTCCTGATCGGGCGGTGTCTCACGGGAGATGATGAGCGGTGTGCGCGCCTCATCCACGAGCACGCTATCCGCCTCATCGACAATGGCGAAATGGAGGCCACGCATAACGGTACCTTCGCCCTGACGGGCACCCTGCACTCGCTTTAGCTTAAAGGCGACGTTGCTTGGCCGGTTGCCAAGGGCAATTCGGTCCCGGAGATAATCGAATGCGATCTCCTTATTACTGGTATACGTGATATCGCAGGCATAAGCGGCTTGACGCTGCGGTGGCGGCAGCCCGTGCACGACGGTACCCACGGTCAGTCCCAGCGCCTCATAAAGCGGCCCCATGTTCTCCGCATCGCGTTGAGCCAGGTAATCGTTGACTGTGACAACATGCACCGGGGTACCCGCGAGAGCGGCTGTGGCGGCCGCCAGGGTCGCCGTCAGGGTTTTGCCCTCCCCGGTATCCATCTCCGCGGCCATGCCGTTCAGCAGCGCATAGCCACCCGCAAGCTGGACATCGTAATGGCGCAGCCCCAGCGTCCGGCGGCCAACTTCACGCACCAGCGCGAAAGCCGCTGCCACCGCTTCCGGACAAAATCCGTCGCGGCGCAATTGAACCCGCAACGCCTCGATAGTTGCCTGCAGCGCAGGCTCATCCATAGCGCCATGCTGCTCTTCGAGCGCGTTGACCCTGGCCACCAGGCGCGTGACCCTGGGGTCGCCGAAACGCGCCCGCACAGCCACCGGCCATGCCGTTACGGCCGCCTCAAGGCGATCGGCCCTGTTCTCCTGACGCTCAGCACGCTCCGCGTGGTACACCAGCGGCGGGAGAGACCAGCTTCGGCTGGCGTCAGACTTTGAAGCGCCTGAGGAACACCTGCCGAATGCCCCTGTAGAACCGCAGAGCCAGGGGCTCCGCGCCGTGCGTAAAGCGGACATAAACACGGCTACCCAGGGGTGGCAGGTGCTCGGTCGACTCGGGCTTGAGTTCCAGATGCAGCAGCCTCGCGATAGTCCTCGCCTTATCCGTATCAGTGGGATCGAGCACGATATCTCCCCCGCCCATGGTGCTAAGCGCGAGGCTCGGCAGCGTATTGCTGAGGGCGGGAACCTCTCGGTTTATGACAGCAGGCACCGTCTTCGAAACTTGATTCTGAAACTTGAGCTCCACCGCCCTGACCCGATTGCGAACCACGTCAGCCTGGTCCTCCGGCACGACGACGCGCACCACCGAGTCTTCCCGCTTACTCACGAAGCTCAGCACCTCCCCCTGGCGCACGAATCGACCGGGAAGATCGGCGGCGCGTGGCACCACGAATCTTCCGTCGGTTTCACTTCGAACCAGCAGATCGCGTTGGCGCTCGAGCGTCAGGTCCAGGTCGGCCTCGGCATGCTGGAGGCGTTCCTGGATCATTTTGGCCTCAGCGGGGTCGACCGTGTCCCGCGCTTCGTATCTCAAGCGCAGTTCAGCCACCTGGGCCTCGAGGACTTTGACCCTCGCGTCGAGGAAGTCGTCTTTCAGCTGGATCAGGGGTTCCCCGGCGGCCACATAAGCGTTCGGTTCAGCGACGAGCTCGGTCACTACGCCGGTGGCTCCCGCGAACACGGTCGACTCATCCGGCGTCCACACAATGCCCTCGGTTACCGTGGAATACGGCAGTGGCACCAGCATGATCAACGCCATGACGCTGGCGATAATGCCGGCGGTGACGCCCATGGCACGACGTCGATTGCGGCGCAGTACAGGGCTCGTAAACAGAAAACGAAGGTGTTTGCCCAGCGGCAAACCCACCATGAGGACCGTTGCCCAAAGTGCCAGCACAACACCGATCACAAAAAACTTGGTCGCCACGAGAGAAATGATAACCGTCATGATAAAGATGCGGTAACAGAAGGACGCGATGGCGTAGAAAACCAGCCAGCGGGCCTCCCCCGGTGCGGCGGCCGGCGGCTCGGGATGCTCGACCCCAAACAGGTGTCGTTGAATCAGGTAGCCGAGGTAGCGGTTCGAGCGCGGCCCGAGATTGGGTGCCTCGATCAGATCCGAGAGCACATAGTAGCCATCGAATTTAAGTAACGGGTTGCCGTTGAACAGCAGGGTCGAGACACCCCCGATCAGCATCACGTTGAAAGCGATGGCACGGACCATGCCCTCCTCGGCATTGAGCCAGACGAACAAAGCGAGGGCGGCAAGAAACGCCTCGACCAGGATGCCAGCCGCCCCGACGAAAGCGCGCCGCCACTTCTGTCGTAATGCCGCGGTATCGGATGCATCCACGTAGGGTACTGGCATGAAGACCAGGAACATGATGCCCATCTCGTGCACTTCTCCGCCCCACTTTTTGAGCACATAGCCATGGCCAAGTTCGTGAATGGCCTTGACGAACGGGTAAGTGAGCAGCAGCAACAAGATACTCTCGGCTGCCAGCACGCGGTCGACGATGTTGTTCGTAAGCCGCGGCCAGTTGAGGCCGGCCAGGACAGCCGCACTTGCCACAACCGCGACAAATATCAATGCACCGATCCAGGTCATGAGCGGCCGTATGGCCGGCATCGTGGCGGTGAGAAATCTGTCCGGGTCCAACAAGGGGATCCTGATGGCCAACGGATTAATGAAACCCATGATCTTCTTGCGGCGCCCTACCCGTCGGGCTCGTTCGGCGCTTTCCGCCAGGTCGGGAATTCCGTCACCTCGCAGCACGTCGCCCTGGTGCAGCTGCGCGAGGAGCGAAATCATCTCGTCCTGGGTCAGGACATCATCGCCAAGCCGCTCGCACGACAGATCCCAGATTTCCTGCACTGTGCGCTGCCCGTTCATGAGGCTGATGACAAGATAGGCTGCGGGTGTGAAACGCAGAAAACGTCCGGACGTGCGGTCCTGCAGCACGTACCACAGCTGACCGCGATAATGATGGCGATGAATTCGCGCGTGGCTGCGCAGGCGCGGCTTGAGCTTGGCCACGCGGTACCAGGAGGGACTGAAGAGAGGTTTTTCCATATTACTGCAATGTTACGGAAGCCAGGACCACATTTTCAGGCGGATCCATGTGATGAGGTCATGGCTCCATATCCAGAT
>CALZHX010000356.1 GCA_945787435.1 uncultured Woeseiaceae bacterium | reverse complement strand
GCGATACTCTGATGCCAGCGATCTTCTATCACGGCCTAATTATGGGGGGCGTTGAGTCAAATTAGAGTTCATCCGGTGGCAGGAACACAGTTTGACCAGCGGCCGGTATGGGTCATAAGCGGCCCTTCAAGCCAAGTCTAGCCTAATGTCTGCTTTAGGGCGCAAAGCGGACACCTAACGTCTCTACCAACGCCACCTGGCCGACAACGTCAGATTTTTTCCTACGGCGTCGATACCAGAGCCGTGTACGCGGTACCTTGCATCCAGCACATTGCTGAATGAGAGTGTCAGCACCCAGTCTGCAGCGGGCACCCACGTTACTCTTGCACCGATGCTGGCCCAACCAGGCGTCCCTTGCGGATTGATGCGTGAATCTCTGATGTCCCGATCGCTCAACCTCGACTGGTCGGCAGAGAAACTTGCCCATGCTTCGAGCGTGTAGGACGACTCCGGGTCGAAAGTCACGCCGACTCTGCCACTCAACGGTGGTATACGGTCCGCCGGTTCGGTCCCCATGCCCGCTATCTTCTGCTCGCCTCGCGTGTATGCGACGTTTCCATCGAGCAGCCAACTCATTCCTACCTCGGATCGAAATGCCACCTCGACACCGTGTATCTGAGACTCCGCCGCATTCACACTCTGGGTAATATCCCTGCCGCTCGGCGTCACGCCGCCGGTCGATACGGAGGTTATCCTGTCGCGATAGCGCATTGCGTAGGCCGACATCTGGAACTCATTGCCGCCCTTGCGATAGCGGATACCGACGTCGGCATGAACCACGTGCTCGGATTCAAGGCTGGCGTTCGGAATATTGAATCGATTGCCGGGCCGATTGCCAAGCGTTCCAAGGTCGAAGACATTCGGCGCGCGAAATCCGTAGCCGAGGTTACTTGTAAATTGCCAGAACTCACTAATCGTCGCCACCCACCCTATGTCACCACTGATCTCGGTATTGTGGATCTGCGAAGACGGCAGCCGCGTGCGCACATCGCTCAGGCGCAACCCTGCTGTCATCGCGTGACGTTCCCCGATGGTCCAGGTGCCGTTGCCGTAGGTGGAAAGCAGTTGCATGCTCGACCCGTCGGGGAAGCGCGGCGCAACGACGGTGCGTTGATCGCCGACAATGTCTTCACTGACTCGTTGACTCGACACCTCGTCATGGTGAATATCCACACCGGCGATCCATGAACCACGATCGGTCCGCTTGCTTCCGCTTATCGTGAGCCCGTACAGATCACTGCGGTTTCGTTCGAGTGTGCGATCCGGCGCCAGGTAGTCTCGTGTTTGCCGGTCATCATCGATGCGTTGCCACGCGGCGTCGACATCCCAGTCGAGGCCGAGAAGGCCGGACGAAGACTGGTAGTCCCCATGTACGAACGAACGTCTGTTCGGCTTGAAAAAGAACTCAGAGGAAGACGGTTCGACCTGGCCGAAACCGGCCACCAGCTCATCCACACGCGGTGTGTCAGGCTGCTCCAGAAACTGTAGATCCAGTGACCAGGACTTGTCAGCAGCTGGTGTGCCGGCTACCAGCCACCGGGCAGCACGCGACTCGTAGCCACTTGGCTTGATGCGACCCCCGCCTCCGATACGCCGATCACCAATGTCAGCAAACTCAAGGCTGAGTGACGTTGCAAGCCTGTTAGTCCCCACATCCAGGGTCCCGCCGAGCACTATACTGCGTTCAGCCGAGTTCGCTGACGCGAACAGCTCGCCACGTGAGCTAACACTCGTCGATTCAAATTCTGGCTTACGGGTGATGACCTGGAGCACGCCGCCAATGGCATCCGAACCGTACAACGATGAGTGAGTGCCACGCAGAATCTCGATACGCTCAACGGCGACCGTGGGGACGAGCGCGAAATACTGGGTAGGCGCACTTCTGAAGATCGCGTTGTTGAGTCGCATGCCGTCGACAAGATGCAAGACCGCCGAGCCTTTTTGCCCGCGTACGATCGCAGCACCCTGCCCGGGCGTCGTCTGTTGCAGGTGCACACCGGCCGCATCGGCCAGCGCATCAGTCAGCAACGCATGGTGCTGCACATCCTCCGAATCAAGCGTACCCAGCGCAACCGACAGTTGGTCCTCAACCACAGCACGACGCACCGCGGTCACGAGGATCTCTTCGATCTCTTCGGCTTGCGCAGGGAGGCAGGCGAACAGGCAAATTGCCTGAATCAGATTGAGGTTAGTTCGTTGCAAGGCGGTATGATGCCATCGAAACCACCGTCCTGGACACATTGACAATGAAAACCAATGCAATTCGCATCCACGAGTACGGCGGACCCGATGTTCTGCAATGGGAAGAGGTTGAGCTCGCCGAGCCTGGTGAGGGCGAGGCGCAGATCCGCCACACTGCGATCGGCCTCAACCTGATCGACACCTATCACCGTACAGGTTTGTACCCAATGGATCTGCCTGTGGGGCTCGGCAGCGAAGCCGCCGGCGTTGTCGAGGCAATTGGCGATGGCGTCACGTCTGTTGCCGTAGGCGACCGTGTTGTT
>CALZHX010000355.1 GCA_945787435.1 uncultured Woeseiaceae bacterium | reverse complement strand
TCGTTTTTGACTGGGCATGGGCACGCGCGTATGAGCAGGCGGGCCTGGAATACTACCCAAAACTGGTTTCAGCCGTTCCCTTCACGCCCGCACCGAGCCGGCGCCTCCTGCTGGCGGATAAAGACGACCGTGAAGGCGCCGTCGGCTTGGTCAATGCGGCCGTCACATTGGCTGAAGAATCGGACTGCTCATCATTTCACATGCTGTTTCCCGAGCCTGGCGAGCTCGATCTGCTTCGTGAAGCCGGGCTGCATATTCGCAAAGATTGCCAGTTTCACTGGCACAACGAGGGCTACGGCTCGTTCGACGAGTTTCTGGCGACGTTCAGCTCGGCAAAACGCAAGAAGTCCCGCCGCGACCGGCGGCGAGTTGCCGAAGCCGGTATCCGGTTTCGCTGGCTGAGTGGCGACGATTTGACGCCTGACACCTGGGATACGGTTTACCGCCTCATCAGTATGACTTTCATGAGGCGTGGCTCACTGCCCTACTTCACCCTCGATTTTTTCAACACGATCAGCCGTTCCTTACCCGGCAAGATCCTCGTCATCATGGCCGAACGGGAAGACACACCGATTGCCGCCGCGGTCTTCTTTGTCGGTGACGACGTGCTCTATGGCCGTTACTGGGGCAGCGATGCACACTATGACGCTTTGCACTTTGAAACCTGTTACTACCAGGGCATCGACTACTGCATCGAGAACGGTTTGCGGCTATTCGAGCCGGGCACGCAGGGTGAACACAAAGTCAGCCGCGGATTCGTGCCCGTGGAAACCTGGTCCGCACACTGGCTCAAGCAACCCGAGTTTTTCTCCGCAATCGGCAGCTATCTTGACCAGGAACGCCGCCACATCGACCGCTATATGAGCGCAGTTGACTCGCGCAGCCCGTATAAATCGCAGGACTCAACGTGAGCCAGAACCGGATCACCTGGCTGAACACCGGCGATCCTGCAGATGCCTTTCCCGACGTTGAAAGCTCGCTCAGTGAACCCGACGGCCTGCTGGCCGCCGGCGGCGACCTGAGCGCGGAGCGACTACTCGCCGCGTACGCAAGGGGCATATTTCCCTGGTACGAAAAGGGACAACCGATACTCTGGTGGTGCCCCGACCCCCGTTGCGTTCTCTGGCCAGCTGACCTGCATATATCGCGGCGCTTGCGTCAACAGATACGTAACTCGACAGCCGAACTGCGCTTCGATTGTTCTTTCAGTAATGTCGTTCGCGAATGCGCCGGCGAACGCCGCTCACAACAGGGAACCTGGATTACGGAGGAGATGATCACAGCCTACGAACAGCTGCACGACGATGGATGGGCGCATTCCGTCGAAATCTGGGATGACGATGAACTGATTGGTGGACTCTACGGGATCTGTATCGGCAAGGTGTTTTTCGGCGAATCCATGTTCAGCAAGAAAGCGAATTCGTCCAAGATGGCCATGCTCGGGCTTGCGACCCATATGCAGTCATCCGGTCTCGAACTCATCGATTGCCAGGTCGTATCCCGGCACCTGGTGAGCCTGGGCGCACAGGTCATACCACGTTCCGAATTCACCGATTTTCTGGCCTCAGCCTGTAATCCGCCGGCCCCATGGCCGGACTGGCCGGCGCAGCCAACGCCGGTTGCGCAACTCTCAATTGCATAACGACCGCGATTTCTGCACAATTCGCCAGCCTTTTAGTCACAAGACATCGAATACCTTGGCCAAAGAAGAAGCCATTCAGATGGAAGGCGTCGTAAATGAGACGCTTCCGAACACCACTTTCCGGGTTGAACTGGAGAACGGCCACATTGTGACCGCTCATATCTCCGGGAAGATGCGCAAGAACTACATTCGCATTCTCACGGGTGACAAAGTTACTGTGGAATTGACGCCTTACGACCTGTCAAAAGGCCGTATCGTCTACCGCGGACGCTAGAATGCTCCCGGGGCTGAACTCAGGGCAAATGCTCCAGCTCTTTCACAGCGGGTTCCGCATTTAACTGCAATTCATCATTCTTACCGACGGTTATGCGTACATGACCGCCTTCGGCCAGGCTGCCGAATAGCAGCTCTTCTGCGAGCGGACGCTTGATCTGCTCCTGGATAATGCGTGCCATCGGCCGTGCACCCATCTTCGAATCGTAGCCACGCTCGGCGATCCAATCGCGCGCCGCGTCATCAAGTTCGAGCGTAACGTTGTTGTTATCGAGTTTCGATTCGAGCTCGACCACGAGCTTGTCGACCACACGTTTGATCGACTGATGGTCGAGTGATCCGAACTGGATGATGCCATCGAGTCGGTTGCGGAATTCCGGCGAGAACTGCTTGCGAATTACTTCCATGCCGTCGCTACTGTGATCCTGCTTCGTAAACCCGATCGAAGCACGACTCATTTCCTGCGCGCCGGCGTTCGTCGTCATTACCAGGATGACATTGCGGAAATCCGCCTTGCGGCCATTATTGTCAGTCAACGTGCCGTGATCCATGACCTGCAACAGCAAGTTAAATACTTCGGGGTGCGCTTTCTCTATTTCATCGAGCAATACGACCGCATGCGGATTCTGTGTAACCGCTTCGGTCAACAAGCCGCCCTGGTCAAACCCGACATACCCGGGGGGTGCGCCGATCAGGCGAGAAACTGTATGTCGCTCCATGTACTCGGACATGTCGAAACGAATGAGCTCGACGCCCAGGCAATGCGACAGCTGACGGGTAACCTCGGTCTTGCCGACACCCGTCGGACCGGCGAACAAGAACGACCCAATAGGTTTTTCTTCTTCGCGCAGGCCGGAGCGCGCCATCTTGATCGCAGAACCGAGCGCCGAGATAGCGGTGTCCTGACCGAATATAGTCAGTTTCAGATCACGCTCGAGCGTCCTGAGGGCGTCCCGATCCGATGAACTCACACTCTTCGCCGGTATGCGGGCCATCTTCGC
>CALZHX010000354.1 GCA_945787435.1 uncultured Woeseiaceae bacterium | reverse complement strand
TCGTACCCTGGGCATGCTTGTCGACTGCCAGTGTCGCCTTGACGGCTGTCTCGAGATTTCGCATGTCGTTGAGTGCATCGAAGATGCGGAATACATCCACGCCGTTGATGGCGGCGCGCTCGACAAACTTCTCTACCAGGTCATCCGCGTAATGCCGGTAACCAAGAATATTCTGACCCCGAAACAGCATTTGCTGCGGCGTATTCGGCATTGCCTTTTTAAGCCGCCGAATACGCTCCCAGGGATCTTCGCCAAGGTAGCGTATGCAGGCGTCGAACGTCGCACCGCCCCAGCTTTCGATCGACCAGAAACCGGCGCGGTCGAGTTTATCGGCTATCGGAAGCATGTCGTCAATGCGCATGCGTGTCGCCAGCAGGCTCTGATGCGAGTCGCGCAGCGCCAGCTCGGTGATACCAACGGGTTTGTTTTTTCTCATTGAACTCATCTTCGGTTTATTGGCGGCGGTGTTCGGTTATTGCAGCCGTGATTGCCACAATCTCATCATCCCCGACATTGGCAGCGTCTTTTGCGGGCTGAAACCGACCGACCAGACGCGACATCAGGGTCATCGCGATAACGAGGGCTGTCAGGAACACGAATACTGTGCCCATTCCAGCCAGCATCAGGGTCAGCCCTTGGTTGATCAGTTCATTTTGCATGTCTTGTCACTGTGATTTGATGACCGCCCGATTATACTGATTTAGTCGCCCCTAAGCAGCGTCCTGATTTGAACCGTTCAAGTCGAAAAGTAGTTACAACAGTAATTTCCGCACTGATGTTGTGCGACGCTTCGGCCGCGGATGAGAACACGCCGGAATTACTCGATCGGCAGCGACTCGAATCCGATCAGGTCGTTATCGGCGACATCATTCTCGTCAAGCAGGATGTCTTTGACCTGTCGAATCCGAAGGAGAACAACGCCTTCTATCGGATTGCCAATAAACTGCACATCATTACCAGGGACTCGGTAATCGAACAGCAACTATTGTTCGCATCAGGTGACGAGTTCTCGAAGCGCCTGATCGAGGAAACCGAGCGAATACTGCGGCGCAATACCTTCTTCTACGACGCGTCTGTAATTCCGGTCAATCGCGAGGACGGCACGGTCGATTTGCAGGTTGAAACGCGTGACGTGTGGACGCTGAAGCCCGGGTTCTCTTTGTCTCGCAGCGGCGGCGAGAACCAAACGTCGGTCAAGCTCGAGGAGCTGAACCTGTTTGGTCTGGGACAGCAGGTGCGAATAGCGCGCGCCAAGGACGTCGACCGTGAAGCGACGTTGTTCTCGTTCCGCGACAAGCACCTGGGGCGCAGTTGGGCGCAGCTGAAATTCGACTATTCCGACAACTCCGACGGCCACTGGAATGCGCTCTCGGTCATACGACCTTTCTATGCGCTCGATGCCCGCTGGACCGCGGGCGTGTCGGGCACGGACTTCGACCTGGAACGCAAGCTCTACCAGCTCGGCGAAGAAGCTGCCGAGTTCCGACATGAACGGCAATTTGCATCCGTGTTTGGTGGTTGGTCGGCCGGACTGCGCAGGGGCTGGGTGCGCCGCTACACGGCTGGCGTCGCTTACGACCAAAACCTGTTTTCGGTCGTTCCCGACGCGACATTGCCGCCCGCTGTCCCGAACGATCGCGAATTGGTGTACCCGTTCTTCAGGCTCGAGATCCTGGAAGATCAGTTCGAAACGGCGAAAAACCGCGATCAAATAAAGAAAACCGAGGATTTCCTGACGGGCGCCCGCGTCACCGCAACGCTGGGCTGGTCCGATGAGGATTTTGGCGCTGATCGTGACGCGGCATTGTACTGGCTGAGCGCCAGCCGATCGTTTGGCGATCTCGCGAAATCAGCTGTACTTATGCAGGTAAACGCGAGCGGCCGCGTCGAGAGCGGCGACTCAGTGAATGCACTGCTCAGCGCGAGCGCCCGCTTCTACAAGCAGCAGTCCGACAAGCGCACCTTCTTCACGACGCTTTCCGCCACGTACGGCAACGACCTGGATCTTGACAACCCGGTCGAACTCGGCGGCGACACCGGCTTGCGCGGATACCCTTTGCGCTACCAGTCGGGTGACGCGAAGATACTGCTGACCGTGGAGCAGCGTTATTTCTGGAATTGGTACCCGTTTCGCCTGTTCCGCGTCGGTGGCGCCATATTCGCCGACACCGGCCGCACCTGGGGCGACAATCCACTCGGCGGCGAAAGCCTGGGTTGGCTTAGTGATGTCGGCTTTGGCCTGCGTTTGGCACCAACGCGCACGGGCACGCGCAGCATCATCCATATTGATCTTGCGTTTCCGTTGGATGGAGATGATTCGATCGACAGCGTGCAGTTTCTTATCGAATCCAAGAAGAGCTTCTAGTCGCAGAGCTCGTTCATTTTCGTCTTGGTCTCGGCGATCGTCGCTGCAGCATCCTTCTTGCTCAGGTACTCGCGCTTGCCGTCTTCGCCGGTGCGATACAGCTGCGGCGCATTCAGGTAGGAATCATAAATCTCGGTGGCGCGCTTGCAATAATAGGCTTCGGCCTCTTCGCGTTGCGCCCTGTCCTCGGCCGTCTCTCCCGGGTAGGCATAGCCGCCGGACTCGGGTTCCTCCGCCTGCGCTTCGGACTCGTCCAGCGTGCCCGTTGATAGCCACACGAGTTCCACGGAGACAGCATCTTCGTGATCCGGTTTATCGGCGTAATGGACTTTGCCGTACTCGTCGACCCAGGTATAAATAGGCTTCATGGTGTCGACAAAGTGCGTCTTGCCGAACGCATCCACCCACTTCCAGATATCGGCGTTCGCGCTCAGGCAAACCCCGAAAAGAAGTGCGATTGTGACAGCGAGTTGCTTCATGGACCCTCCAATGCCCGCCATTATGGGCTTTTGGGACCAAAAAGCCCTTGATTAGCGTCACAGAAACAGACGAAAAAAACGTCCTAATTGCAGCTCGCCAGGCTATTGATCCAACCTGTCACGATCAGCCACCCTTCGACGTCGTCTGTCGTCGAGCCCAGCGGCGGCATGCCGTTCTCATCGCGAAGCCTCATGCGTTCCACGAGCACGGAACGGGAAGCATCGCCCGGCGCGATGATTTGCGCCATCGGCAAACCAAGGTCGTCGGTGGTCGGCTCGATATTGCAGGCATCCATGTTCGCAAGCGAAGTCGTGTAGCGCAGGTCGAGATTGACCGGAGTCGGCCCACCCGGCTGGTGACAATTGGCGCAATTGCTGTGCAAGTAAGCCCTCGCGCGCTGGGCGGGGTTGGCACCAACGTCAGACGGGTCCGGCATGGTTGGCAACGTGGCCGGATCGCCTTGTAGCGGCGAGGCAAACATCGATACGACGTCAAGGGTCTCCAGCTGGTTGTGCGTGCGTCCTGTTTGCGGATAGGTGAAGTCACGATTCATCTGGCTTGTCTCGGGTCCGAGCGCAACACCGGCTACGGCCGTGTGACAGCGCAGGCACTCCGCCTCGTCCGGGAATATCCAGTCCTCGCCATCGATATTCTCTGTTTTGCCATTGCGCACGCGAGTA
>CALZHX010000353.1 GCA_945787435.1 uncultured Woeseiaceae bacterium | reverse complement strand
GCCGTCTATGGCGCGTATCAGGCACTCAAGGAACCATTCCTGCCAGCGTGTGATATCCATATCGCCTTTTTGTGTCCATTCCAATGTGTAGTAATAGTCATTACGGTCGTGTCTGATTTGCGCAGACATGCTGTAAAAGCGCTGTCGGGTCCTCTCTGAGCGGGCAAGCACCATATCGGCTATGGCGCGCGCAATACGCCCGTTGCCGTCATCGAATGGATGGATTGTCACAAACCACAGATGTGCAAGACTGGCAACGAGTAGCGGATGCGTATCGCCCGGATTTTCAAACCATTCCAGGAATCGCGGCATTTCGTCATTGAGGCGCCCCGCCGGCGGGGCTTCGTAGTGGACTTTCTTCCGCCCCATCGGATCTGAGACAACCTGCATTGGCCCGTCACAGTCATAACGCCACTTCGCGACATTGATCCGTGTCATACCGCTGCGTCCGGTCGGGAAGAGGGCGGCGTGCCAGGCAAACAGGCGTTCATCGGTCAGGGGTTCATCGAACTTTTCCGTGGCGTCGAACATCATTTCGACAACGCCTTCAACGTCCCGGTCAGCCTGGACGAGCCCGGCAATGTCCATACCGAGCCTGCGAGCTATCGATGAACGTACCTGATCGCGGTCGAGCTTTTCACCCTCGATCTCGCTCGATTTGATGACATCTTCGGTCAGCGTACGAAGATGCGCTTCATTGCGAAGATCAAATCCCAGGGCTTCCATACGGCCCTGCACTCGGCCCTGTTCATGAGATGCTCTCGCGAGCAGCTTGGAAAGCCGGGCTTCGTCCCAGGTCCATTTTCGCCACTTATCTTGTTCCCACAAATAGGGCATGGCTATTCTCCGCAAATAATGCGGATATTATCGCCTCGATTGTCCGTACTGGCAAGTAAACACTGCACAAAACGCGGAGAATCAGCGGTCTAATCTCCGCATCGGCTTCGATGCTCCGCATAAAATACGGAGAATAGGTGGTCTAATCTCCGCAAACATACTTAACTATCTGTATTTACTCGTCTATTTTCCGCCTAAGCCCAACCAGCCTCATACAAGCGCATTCGGGTGCGCCGGGTCCCGGCCATTACAATCGTTGTAAACCTCGGAGAACTCAGCCTGCTCAGATTGGATCCGACCAAATAATCTCGGTTCGACCCCTATTTGCTCTGCTGCATCAGGACGCCGCCTGAAGAGATCCCCGTCGCGGACTCTTCGCCTGCCCAAGATGGTTGTGCAACTTGCCAACGAAGGGGGAGGTCATGGCTCGCAGCAGCGCGCTGTAGTTCAGCTGGAAAGTCACCTCGGCGCCGATCGGTAATTTTTGATCTGTCGACTCCAGGACAAGGTGATCACTGCTGGCACTGCATATCCTGATTCCTCTGGTCGCTTCGAGGCCCTCAGGGTCGATGTCCTGTCTGCCGATCGCCACGATACTCTGCAAGACTCCTCCGCGATCTTTGGCGGTTCGCCGCACGCCGAAGGCAGTCTGCGCAATATGACCCCACGGTTTCGTCGGCTTGATCTTGGACTCAATCACTTCCGCTACAAGTGTTATAGCGTCGGTGTGAAGTCCGGGAATAGGTTCGCGTTGGAGCGTTTCGCGCCCGAGAAGGATGGCTTCACCCAGCCGGAGATTGTTGATCCGCCCGGTAGGCGCGTCGCCGAGCGCCCATGTCAGATTGGCAGAATTCCCGCCTGATACCATGTTTAGTGACTGGCCTGTCGTTGCCTCGACCAGCTTGGCAAGCTCAGTTAACTTTGCCATGTTGTTCACATCGGGTGACACGCCGCTTCGGCAGGCGAGGTTAGTGCCAATACCGTCAAGCGCTATATTTGGCAGGCGAAGTGTCTCGCGGACAACCTGAACAAGATCATCGGGCATGATGCCTTCCCGAAGGTCACCAAGCTCGACCATCAGGAGTACCCGATGGGTGCGGCCTGCTTTCCGGGCTTCCACTGAGAGTTGCCGAATTACTTCAATTTCAGTGTTAAAGCTAATGTCCGCGCATTTAACCACTCGAGCAGCCTGGGTGATCATAGGCGTACGAATGAGCGTCATTTTCGAGACCACATTCGCGTCGTGCATCGATTCAATGCTCTCGATACGAGAATCGCCCAGAGACTTCACGCCAGCGCGCAGCAGTACATTCGCGATATCCGGCGAGCCAAGAGTCGCCTTCGTCACGCCGGTCACCGAAATGCCATGGCAATCGAGTCGTTGGACCAATGCGTGCGCATTGTGAAAGATCTTGTCGAGGTCGATTTCTAGTCGCGGTGCGCGGTTCATGCTGCGGTTTTTGATATTTCCAGCAGTTCCGGGAACGCCGCAAAAACCATATCGGCCAGGCGTTGCGGCGAATCGGACAGGGGATCTGTCGCTGTAAGCCCAAGTTCCTGCTCGTATCGTTCGATGACATTGGCCAGATCGTTGCCGGTCATGTCCTCGTGATTGATTGCGACGCCAATGACCAAGGTGTCGGCAAATGTCTGGATAAGATTGATCTCGTCAGCAGGTGTCGGCATTTTCATGTTGTCGAAGTCGCAGCGAAGCGCTCGTTTCGGCGCGTGCTGCAACACAACACCGTGCGGACAGCTGCCACGCAGGATGAAGGCCGAAGATGAATAAGCGGGGTGGCTTAACGCACCCTGACCCTCCACCACGATGACATCCGGATGCTCGTTCTCGTAGGCTTCAATGACCGTTGATTCCAGTTCGCCAGCGCAAAATTGCGAGGGGGTAGCATCGAGAGCGATGCCATAGCGCGCTCCCTGAATCATTCCGGTTTGACCAGTCGCTACCATCACGGTTTTCACGCTGTGTTCGTTGAGCACGCGAGTCAGGATTGTCGCTGTTGTGCGTTTCCCGATAGCGCAGTCGGTGCCAAGTATCGCAATACGCCGGCAGGGTAGGTCTAAAACCCGCCCGGTGAACGTGCGCATTTCTTTCTTGTCACGAGGTTTTCGAACATCCAGGATGGTCACGTTGTTTGCCAGGCTCGCCGCCTTGAAAACCGGATCGTCACTGAGGAATTCGTGCAGTCCGTTGACAACGTTCATGCCGTAATTCATTGCCTCGATGATCAGCGCGCGTTCGCGTATCGAGAGCATGCCGCTGGCCGGCGCCATTCCAAAAATAAAATAGTCCGGTATGCCATCTGCCACGCTAAGTGACGCCTCAAGATCGCGGCAGATGGAGATCCCATTAGGTACATGGTCGAGTACCGTACCGGCGTCGAGGCCGGCTTTTTCGCTGTCGATAACAGACAGAATTTTGTACCGCTCCGAATTGCGAACAAGGCCATTGGCGGTCTTGCCGTCGATGGCGCCGAAGTTGCCTTCGCAGTAGACGATTGCCGTAGCAATGCGTGCGGTTTGGTCAGCGGGTCCTGCCCGCTCGGGCGAGGATTTGTGGGAAACGTTTTGGCGCCGTGCGGCGCCTGGTAATAGTGGTAGCGGAATAACAGGCATACGTGCCCCTCGAGCATTTCTCAGAGGAGGCGACAGGATCGTGACGGCCAGAATTAGCCGTAGGTCAGCGGGTTGTCCCGACTAAGTGTACTTACAGCGGAAAGGAATTTCCGCTGTGGTATTGCTTGGGCGCCACCTTAACATACTGCCCGACCCTGAAACGGCTACTACCACACACAATATACCGGCCCTCGCCTGGCAGAACGCGATCTGGGACATCGGTTCAGGCGATGTCCGGTACTGTGAGATAGGTGAGGGGAGACATCTATCCGGTCGCGCCAAACAAAAAGGGCCCCGATTTCGGGGCCCTTTGATCTATCCGTCGGCTATTTAAACGGCGACGATGTTTTCCGCCT
>CALZHX010000352.1 GCA_945787435.1 uncultured Woeseiaceae bacterium | reverse complement strand
GCACAGCAACGATCGCAAATATCGCGGCCAACAAGTAGAAAGGACGGAATCCCAGTGCAAGCAGTGCTATGCCTGCGACCGGCCCGGTTGTGTTGTTTGGCGTAGCGGATCCCATGCGGCCTTATACATGATTTCCAGCCAAAAGTTGCACTAAAGTCCCCGAATAGAGTTAAACTTGCCGCCATCTTCGGGAAACTGGTCCAAATCAGCCGAGCATGTCCAAATTCTTGCTACTCAATGGCCCTAACCTCAACCTGTTGGGCTCGCGCGAGCCCGAGGTTTACGGTGCGACGCAGCTCGATGACATCGAGGCCAACTGCATAGAACTGGCGGAAGAGCTTGGACATACGCTGGATTGCTACCAGAGCAATGCCGAACATGAGCTGATCGACAGGGTACAAAAAGCCGCAAAAGACGGTGTCGACTTCATCATATTCAATCCGGGCGCGTACAGGCACACCAGCATTGCCATTCGTGATGCGTTCCTGGCTGTTGATATCCCGTTCATCGAAATACATTTGAGTAATACGTTCGCAAGAGAGGAATTCCGGCACAACAGCTATTTCAGTGACATCGCTGTAAGTTGTCTGTTCGGATTTGGGGCTTTCGGCTACGACCTGGCACTTATTGCTGCCAGCGAGTATGTCGTTGATGCCGAGGAAGAGTGATGGATATAAGAAAAGTAAAAAAACTGATTGAGCTGCTGGACGAGTCCGGTATTGCGGAAATTGAGATTACCGAGGGGGAAGAATCGGTACGTATCAGCCGTTATTCACAGAGTGCACCCGCTGCTCCGGCCGCGGCACCAATTGCAGTTGCCGCTCCGGTAGCAGCGGCGCCCGCGGCTCCTATGGAAGCAGCACCGGCGGCACCGGAGCCCGAAGATGACGGATTCCTCATCGCAGCACCGATGGTCGGCACGTTTTACGCCGCGTCGTCTCCGGGCGCCGCGCCGTATGTGCAGGTTGGAGATCGCGTCAACGAGGGTGACACCCTGTGCATCATCGAAGCGATGAAGATGATGAACCAAATCGAATCTGACGTAGCGGGTGTCGTTAAATCGATTCGTGTTCAAAACGGAGAGCCCGTCGAATATGGCCAGACTCTGATCGTCATTGATCAACGGCAATCCGACTAAGCGGGCGACCACGACATGCTGGACAAAATAGTAATAGCCAATCGCGGCGAGATCGCGCTGCGCATTCAGCGCGCGTGCCGCGAGATGGGCATCAAGACTGTCGCAGTGCATTCCACCGCAGACAACAATCTGAAGCACGTTCTGCTTGCCGATGAGACGGTCTGCATCGGTCCGCCGAACTCGATCGACAGTTACCTCAACATGCCGGCAATTATCAGCGCAGCCGAAGTAACCGACGCTGTCGCTGTGCACCCGGGCTATGGATTCCTGTCGGAGAACGCTGACTTCGCCGAGCGTGTGGAATCAAGCGGCTTCACATTCATTGGCCCACCAGCGAGCGCGATCCGGCTCATGGGCGACAAGGTGTCCGCTATCCAGGCCATGAAGTCCGCCGGGGTCCCGTGTGTACCGGGTTCCGATGGGGCGCTGGGTGACGACTTCGACGAGATCATCAAGATGGCGCGAGAAATCGGCTATCCGATCATCATCAAGGCTTCAGCCGGCGGTGGCGGTCGCGGCATGCGGGTCGTGCATGCTGAAGCATCACTCACCGCTGCCATCACCGTAACCAAAGCAGAAGCCCGTGCCGCATTCGGAAATGACACGGTATACATCGAGAAGTTTCTGGAGCGGCCACGGCACGTCGAGTTCCAGGTCATTGCCGATTCGCATGGCAATGCTGTGCACCTCGGCGAACGTGACTGTTCGATGCAGCGCCGCCACCAGAAGGTTGTCGAAGAGGCGCCGGCTCCGGGCATCACAGAAGAACAACGCAACCGAATCGGCGAACGCTGTGTCAAAGCGTGCCAGGAAATCGGTTACCGCAGCGCCGGCACGTTCGAGTTCCTGTTTCAGGATGACGAGTTCTACTTCATCGAAATGAACACTCGGCTGCAAGTCGAACACCCCGTCACAGAAATGATCACGGGCATCGATCTCGTTCGTGAGCAATTAAGCGTGGCGGCCGGAGAAAAGCTCAGCTTCAAGCAGGAAGACATTGAAATCCGCGGCCACGCGATCGAGTGCCGCATCAATGCCGAAGACTCGAAAACGTTCATGCCATCACCTGGGCTGATCAGTCTGTTTCACGCGCCAGGCGGCCCCGGCGTTCGCATCGACACGCATATTTACAATGGCTACAACGTTCCACCCTATTACGACTCAATGATTGGCAAGCTGATCACACACGGCCAGGACCGCGACGCGGCGATTGCCCGCATGAAGAATGCGCTCACCGAGATCGTTATCGAGGGCATCAGAACCAATGTGCCGTTACACCAGGAGATATTCCAGCACGCCGCCTTCCAGCAAGGTGGTACCGATATTCATTACCTGGAGAAAAGGCTTGGCCTAGTGTGACCGGGAGCACACTGAATTAGCGATGGATTGGCGACAATTTGTCATGGATCTCGAAACGCTCAATTCGGACAGGGTAGAAGATATCTTCGCGCGGCACGGCGCCCAGTCGATTACGTACACCGACGCCGGCGATAAGCCGGTGCTTGAGCCCGCACCGGGCGAAACACCAATGTGGAGTGAGACACGCATTTGCGGCCTGTTCTCACCTGATGCTGACCTCGGGACGTTACAGGATGACCTCAGGTTGGCTTTCGAGATCGACACTCTGCCCGCACACGAGACCACAGAACTCGAAAACCGCGCCTGGGAGCGCGAGTGGCTGCGGGATTTCGGCCCGATGCGGTTTGGTGAGCGCGTCTGGATCTGCCCGGGCGATTCCGTCGTCGATGACGCGCATGCTGTCGTTGTCCGGCTCGACCCCGGTCTCGCGTTTGGCACCGGTACTCATGCAACGACGGCGCTGTGCCTGGAATGGCTCGACGGTCTGCCACTCGACGACAAATCGATGCTCGACTACGGCTGCGGGTCCGGCGTACTCGCAATTGCGGCCCTGAAGCTCGGCTGTTGCCAGGCCGTTGCGACAGACATAGACCGGCAGGCCATCCAGGCAACGAATGACAACGCGATACACAATGACGTGCAAGACAGGCTGACGGCAGTGCTGAGCGCCGCCGACGTTAGCGGTGAATTTGATGTCGTCGTCGCGAACATCCTTGCGGGACCGCTGATCGAGCTCGCTGAGAGTATTGCCGGAAGAGTCAAAAGCGGTTGTTTACTCGGATTATCCGGCATACTCTCCGAGCAGGTTGGAGAGGTGCTCGAGGCTTACGCACGATGGATTGTGTTTGACGAACCCGTCGAACGCGAACAGGGCGGACAGACCTGGGCACGATTAACCGGTCGAAGGACCGAGGGCTGAGCGATGTACACCCAGTGCCCTGAATGCGGCGTTGCATTTCGCGTTACCGCGGAAGTGCTAAAAATGGCGGCCGGCAAAGTCCGTTGCGGCGGCTGTGGCATCGCGTTTAACGCGCTCGAACACCTGTCCGAACAGAAGCCCATCGCGCCAGCCGGGGACGAAAAGGCTCCCGATTCCGACGTGCCTGAACTGAAGCCCGATATCGCCGGGGAGCTCGAGGCCGACACACCGCCGCAAACAGTCTCCGCCGAACAAAGCGCAGCACTATTGCAGACGTTAGACCAGCTCGCCGGCGAAGACATTCGCATCGAGGATACCGGCGTCGAATGGCGAGTATTTGACAACGACGAAGTTGAGGACGACGAGCCTGATGACCAGTCCGATGCCGAGGCCGCGCTCGAGCTGATAAGCGACACGGGTTCGATGAAATTCATCATTGAAGGTGAGGACGATGCGCCTGCGGATGAAGCAATACTTGAGCGCGCGCCGGACGAACCAGCGCATGTCATTGACGAGATGCGCTTCGACGATGACACGGTGCTCCCCGATGACTTCGACGAGGTTGTCGTCGCGCCATCGCCCGCACGGCCTGTCGAGGCAGCGCCGCCCGAGCCAGAGCCGGAACCCGAGGCACCACAGATTGATCTCGACCTTAGCGAGCCCGATGAGTGGGAGGATTTGCTGGGGGATTTTGCTGAGCCTGCTGCCGAGGCCGACGTAGTCGAGGAAGAAATTCTCGAAACAGCTGGGGAAGGCGGTGACGAAGAGTCCGGCGACGACCCGATCGTATTTGCCGAAGCCCCGTCCGTCGAGGAAGAAATGCCTGATGACCCGCTCGACATGGACACGCAATTTGCGCTCCAGGCCGAGGCAATGGGAATAGATCTGAGCGGCATACATGAGACCGCGGAAGAGGAAGACGAGGACGTCCACGAAGAACCTGAGACATCGATTGAAGAAGACCTGATGGCGGCCGCGTTCGAAACTGAGGCCGCCGACCAGGTGGTCGAGGAGGCAGACTTCGAAGAAGCACTCGCTGAGAACCTCGATGACGATCTTGAAGAAAGCCTCGATGAGTCTCTCGAGGATGAAGATGAAGAGGACGTCGCAGAGAACGGCGAAGTCGAGGAGGTCAGCGAACTCGAAATAGACCTGCAAGCGGAAGATGAGGATGAGGCCGAGGATGATGTCGAGGACATTGCCTTGACCTTTGACGACGAAGTCGAGGAGATGATTGAGACGCTATCGATGTCGATGGATGACGAACCCGACGTCGACGTCGAAACATCAAGTGACGAACACACTGTTCCGGAAATGACCGAAGAAGAAAAGACGCTCAACAGGATGATCGATCAGGAACTTTTGAATATTTCGGTCGAAGATGAGGATGGGTTCGCATCGACGATTGTTCAGCAGCAGCCAAACAGGGAAATTGACGAAGAAATCGCAGCAAGCGAAAACAAGCCCGAGGAAAAGAAAAAGGACAAAAAGAGCGAGCCCCCTCTCTCTGTCGAGACCATTGTTATGGAGGGCGAATCCATTCGCGCCAAGCTCGACAAGGAACACCTGACCGACGACGCTGCAAGCCCCGAACCGATCAGTGAGCCGGGCTTCTCGATAGCTCTCAACAAAGCCAAGGATGACTATGCGCGACGTCGCGAGATGACCGGCGGAGGGCCGGGAGCCGGGATTTACGCCGGAATCGCGGCCCTGGTTCTGTTGCTGGTCGTGCAGGCTGTGCATCAATCACGCGAGGCGCTGGCGACCGTGCCGGCCTTCAGTTCGGCTGTAGGCCCAATCTATCGCATGGTCGGAAAGCCGTTGACACCGACCTGGGATATCGCCGGCTGGCGCTTTGAAGCAACAAAAGGTGACGCGGATGAGACTGGCGAAATGCTGACGATCTATTCGCGCATCGGAAATAACTCGGACGAGGCTTTACCCTACCCGATCGTGCATCTCGCATTGACCGACCGTTTCGAAGACATCATTGGTAGTACGATGCTCGAACCGGGCGAGTATTTGCCCGAGAACGCCGATCCGAGACGGCTCGTACCTCCGGGCGACACCGTCGATGCGATGATTACGATTGACGCACCGGTTGCCGACGCGACAGGCTTCAAGCTGATGATGTGCTACCGCATGGCGAGCGGCCAACTGCGCTGCAAGACAGAAGACTTCAAGTGAGAATCGGCCCGTACAATCTGGCGAGCCCATTCGTGCTCGCACCGATGGCCGGTGTTACGGACACGCCTTTTCGAAAATTGTGCCGCCAGTTTGGTGCCGGCATGACGACCTCTGAGATGACGACGGCCGATACCAGCCTCTGGCAGACAGCAAAGTCCCGTCATCGGCTCGATCTCGACCTGGATGCGGAACCTGTCGCCGTTCAGATAGCCGGATCGGAGCCGGATCAACTTGCCACGGCCGCACGAGCCTGCGTCGAGCGCGGCGCCCAGATTATCGACATCAACATGGGTTGCCCGGCCAAGAAGGTCTGCAAGAGACAGGCCGGCTCGGCCTTGCTGCGGGACGAGAAGCTGGTCGAAGACATCCTGGCAACGGTCGTTACAGCCGTCGACGTGCCAGTCACACTCAAGATTCGCACCGGATGGGATCCAGAGAACAGAAATGGTGTGGAGGTCGCCCGGATAGCCGAACATTGTGGTATCCAGGCGCTCGCCGTTCACGGCCGCACGCGTGCGTGCCGTTATCGCGGTCAGGCGGAATACGACACGATCGCGCGCATCAAGGAAACGATATCGATTCCCGTCATTGCCAATGGCGACATCACCTCTATCGAGAAGTCGCTTGAGGTTCTTCGCCTAACCAATGCAGATGGCTTGATGATCGGTCGGGGCGCACAGGGTCGACCATGGATATTTCAAGAACTTATGAACGGCCTGCAAAACAGGTCCGTATTTGCCCCGCTAGCAAAAAATAAATTGCGTGATATTATGCTTGGCCACCTCGAAGACATGCACCGATTCTACGGAGAGTCGACAGGTATTCGGGTGGCACGCAAGCACCTTACCTGGTATTGCCGGAGTCTCGTCAACGCTGACGAATTTCGCTACGAGGTGGTGCGAGTCAGAAGTGCAGAAGAACAACTTCGACTTACGCGGGAGTACTTCGATCGAGAGGGAGGGGGTATTTCCATCGCAGCG